>JBHIBK010000450.1:0-1893 GCA_046759065.1 Thermoplasmata archaeon
TGGTGCGGTAGGTGCGCTGAGGCCTGTGCCTTCGGAGCGATCGAGATTGTGGAGTCGGAGGGTGTCACATCCGCCAGGGTGAACGACGTGCTATGCAAGGGATGTGGAGCCTGCGTCGTTGCGTGCCCGACGGGGGCACTGGATATCCACGGATCAACCAGCGGGCAGCTGGACAGAATCATCGACAGCCTGGAGGATTGGGGGTAGATGAAGTCATCATTTGAACCAAGGATTCTGGCGTTCTGCTGCGATTGGTGCGCCTATTCCGGCGCCGACCTTGCAGGCACCTCCAGACTGCAGTATCCGCCCAACGTCAGGATAGTACGTGTGATGTGTTCCGGTCGTGTAGACCCGGGTCACATATTCCATGCCTTCGAAAGAGGCATCGACGGCGTCGTGGTCGCGGGCTGTCACCCGGGTGACTGCCATTACGAATCGGGAAATGAGAAGGCTGAAGCAAGAATCGAGACCGCCAAAGAGGTGGCAGAACTCCTCGGACTTGGAGACGATCGCATCCGCCTCGCATGCATCTCAGCGTCGGAGGGAGGGAGATTCGCCGAGGTCATCAAGGAGTTCATCAAAGAGATCAGGGCAAAGGGCGCCAACCCCGTTGGAGGTGCGTGATGGACATAGAACAGGCGGTCAAGGACAACAGGGTTCAGATGTGCCACTCGTGCGGGAAGTGCACGCTTGCCTGTCCTCTCACCCATGAGGGGCTCATCTATTCACCGCGAAGGATTGTGGAGCGTATCCTCGCCCGCGGAGAGGAGAGCATTGACCCCCAGGATATGTGGGAATGCCTGACATGCATGGCCTGCTCGAGATTTTGCCCGTCGGACGTCAACTATCCCGTCTTTGTCAGGGAGATCAGGAGAAACCTGGTGAACGACGGTTCACATGGCGAATGTGCTCACGCTGGAATTCTCCATGCAATAATGAGGCTAATGGCGAGCGGTCGCTTGAAGCAGAATAGACTGGGATGGATGGACGATTCGCAGGAGACGAGTCCGAGCAGCGATGTTCTGCTTTTCGTCGGTTGCTCACCTTACTACGATTCCTGTTTGGGTGAGCTGGGTAACCACACAGAAGTGACGAGGAGCGCGATCAAGCTGCTCAATCACATAGGCATCGAGCCCCGTCTTCTCGAGGATGAGGTTTGCTGCGGTCATGACATGCTTTGGTCGGGAGAGACGGAAACTTTCGAGAAACTGGCCAGCCTGAACACCGAAGCGGTAAACAAATCGAACGTGAAGCAGATCGTCTTCACATGCCCGGAATGCTACGCTACTTTCAAGGAGAACTACAATGACCTCAGAGAGGACATCGAGCTGCATCATCTCGCCGATTTCTTGAACGAGAGACTCGAACACCTGAGATTCAAGGAGAACGGCAGGAGGGTTGCATTCCAGGACTCTTGCAGACTGGGAAGATTCCAGGGCATCTACGAACCTCCGAGGGAGCTTCTGCTGTCCATCCCTGGTCTTGAACTCCTCGAGATGGAAGACAACAGAAAGAAATCGGAATGTTGCGGAACCTCCTGCTGGATGAACTGCGATCAGAACTCCAAGAGGATCCAAGTGGGCCGACTGAAGGAGGCCTCGAAGATTGCGGACCTGATGGTCACCGTCTGCCCGAAATGCTTGATTCACTTCAGATGCGCCATGGATGAGCAGACCGGACTCAAGACAGAGGTGAGGGACATCTTCGTCATTTTGGCGGAATCACTGGAGCCGTGATAGGATGAAGGAAGAGACAAGGATTGGCGTCTATGTGTGCCACTGTGGCCTCAACATAGGAGCAACCGTCGACTGCGCGGAAGTCGCCGAACACGCGAAAACCCTGGATGATGTCGTGTACGCAGAGGACGACATGTACACGTGCTCAGAGCCGGGA
>JBHIBK010000451.1:0-1893 GCA_046759065.1 Thermoplasmata archaeon
CAGAGAAGGTGGTGAAAACGATGTGGTCTGTCTATCTGACGGCGGGACGAGAGGGAAAGGCACGAAAGGAGACACCGGCGGCCCGATACGCGAGACTGGAGTACGGGCCCGACGACGGGGGCTGGCTGGAAGCGGAGTTGCGCTCCGGAAAGGGACTTGTCACCGGCGACCGTGGCCGATGGAGCCGACGTGCCTTGGTCAGCCTAGGACGTCGGGCAGCCGCGTACCTTCGGGATATCTCGGAGAGCGCGCGGGTCGGTCTCTCGTCCGCTCTCGCAAGAGACGCGAAACCCGTTGAGACCTACCTCGGGGGGGCTGCGGCCGACGCTGTCATCGCATCCTCCAAGTGCGGACACGATTGTCGGGAGTTTATCGGCAGGGTCGTCCGGATGACCTACAGTCGATGTCGTCGCTGCGATGCCCTGGTTATCCTCCATGGGAGCCAGGTCTCGATCGTCGCCCCCGCACCGGCTCCTGAAATGCGACCGGTCCCGTGAGAGGGGGCCTCTACGGGAGTCTGGCGGAGCCACAGCGGGCCGTGGTCGTTGAGGGCAGAGGGTGAGGAACTGTCGTATGTGCCGAGGGACCGCAACCAGGGCACTTAGCTTCCTAAGGAACGTAGAGTTGCTGGAGAGCAGGACCTTTGGGAGACAGTTGGGTTCACCTGGCCTCTATGAACCCACGGACATAGGTCTTCGATTAGGCAATTTGCTACTGTCTCTGGAACCACTCTGTAGGATCCTCGAGTGGAGTGGATCGACAGACTCAGAGCCAATGAAGAACGCGATTCATGGCAAGAAAGCGAGGATCCGTGAACCAGACTGATGGTGCCAATTGTACTAAAACCCGAATGGAACATTGAAATACCGGTGGTGATGATCTGCCACGGTCCCAATTGTGGGGGGTTAGACTGCATGCGGATATGCTCAAGGAACGGACGGTGAAAATCGGCGATGAAATCAATCCGTTCTTCTCACCAGACTGCCCTCCAAAGCAAGCAGTCGTACTACGACCCTCAGAGTCACTTCAGATGCAATGGCGACTGTCGGTCAGAATGGAGCGGAGGGATGAGTCTATGAAAGACCGGTCTCATGGGTTGGTGTCATCAATCAGCATCCTCCTCATGGCACTGCTGGCAACCATTCCTCTATATCCGTATGCCGCCGCTTCATCCGAAGTTAGCGCCCTCGATTTCGAAATAGCTTGGTCTTCGCATGGGCAGAGCTATGGAGTTGATTGGTCTCCATCAGATTCTGCCCTCGCTTTCAGCGTCGATGCCAATGCCATAGTCCTTCGGGACGCCACGGGAGGTCGACGCCTTGCGACCGCTGAGTTCTCTGAGGGCAACTTACCAACTTTCGGCCCTGTCGAGGTTCGATTCTCACCCGATGGCCGTCTATTGGCTGTGGGTGTTTGGTCGGCTAGGCTCGGTGGAATGAATCCCCTTGGGAGGACGTTATCCCTGCTGAACGCCACTACTCTGAATCTGGAGACCGCTCTCGAATTCCAGAACATGCTAACCTCCTTCGCGTGGAGTCCGGACGGTTCTAGGATTGTCGTTGGAACAGCCTGGCTGGGCCCGAACCCATCAACGGGAAATCGAACGCTCGCAATCTCAGTTCCGAACGGGGAGGTATTGTGGGAGACCTCCGTCGAGGCCATCCCCTCAAAGGTCAGGTGGCATCACAGGCCCTATACTTTAGGTTCAAAGTTTTTGGTTAATGAGGCAGGTTAATTATGGCTAAGTGCAGGAAGTGCGGCAAGAGTTCCCCCCAAGCAGCGAAAGTCTTGTCGCTTTGTGTCGAGTGTATTCGCAAAGCCGACGACGAATATCTGGCGAAGTTTAGAGAAATTCACGCCCGAAGTCGCAAGAGGTTTGGCCTTGCTGCTTTT
>JBHIBK010000452.1:0-1884 GCA_046759065.1 Thermoplasmata archaeon
GGTGACTGGAGATACTTCTTCATCGACGTGCCTTACCAAGGGAAGTTCAAGGACCCATTCAACTTCAAGTTCTATTTCGATGTCAACTGGAACTACAAACCTACGGACCTAGACATCCACGCTTTCGGCAGAGGAGCCGCACCTCCATTCGGTGACTACGATGAGAGCAGGTACGGGCCAAATACACTGAGCGAGACAGGGGCAAGCGAGGATTCTGATGAGTTCAAGACAGTGACGAACACCAGCCAGGAGATAATAACACCCCCGTTGAAATGGGGCCTGAATATCATTGCTCTCCACTGTGTGATGTTCAATGGGACAGATCCACAAGAGAATGTCTCGGGCGAGGTGGGCTGGGTGGAGATAACTCCCGTGGAGCTCAGGAAGGTCACCAACCAGCTCTCGGGAGAAGCGCGAATGAACTTCGTGTCCAATTTCGACTGGCCAGGAGGCATGGAAGCAACTGCGGTCGGTCCGGCGCAGATGGAGAAATTCGAGAACGTTGAGATATTCCTCGATAAGAAGATCGTGGACGAGTACCTCGCAAGGGAAAGGACGTTCGTCGAGGCTCTGGCGGACGGCAACTACACTTATGTCGTAAGGGTCAAGAACGCTCTGATTTTTGACATCCACATTTGGGGGAAGGCTGACTCTCCTGATCTGGACCTGGGCATTTTCCTTGATGCCAATGGAAACCGGAAAGCCGAGGCCGGCGAATTTGTGGAATACGATGCTGACGCCGATGCGGACGAGCAGGTCAAGCTGAAGGCTCCGAAGGACGGTCAGTACATAGTCAAGGTCCTTGGTTTTGACACGAGGGAGCCTGGTCACTTCGACATCGAGATAAGTGTAACGATAGCCGGCATTGAGGGATACAAGATGATAGATGCACCGGAAGGACCCATCACGGCGAATACGCCGCTGAACTTCGGCATGACATGGGAATTCAAGGGAGATTCCGAAGACAGGGACTACGGTGGTGTGCTGACCATCGGCCCTCCTGGGGCACCCGAGGCCATCCTGATTCCTGTGACCATCACGCTTGACAGAGAAGCACCCGAAATGGGAAGCCTCGTCATGGCCAGCAAGGACAGGCATGTGAACTATCTGGATAACAGAACGACAAACCAGGTCCAGCCTGATTTCTCGGTTTCCGTGTCCGATGTCGAGCGCGGGGAACTGGCGCCGGAAACTTGTGCCGCTTACTTCGACGGCGAAGATGTTACTCCTTGGACGACAAACGATATCACGTTCGGGAGGAACGCCGAGGACGCCTACGGATATTGGGCAGGGGGAATCGTCTACACACCGGTCGCTCCGATTTCAGAAGGTGTGCACAACATCACGTTCATCGTCGGAGACGCAGCTGGCAACAGGGCTATCAGAGACTTCACAATTGTCGTAGATACTCAGGTCCCACCTCTAGTTCTCGACCAGCCCTCAATCGTCTATACTCAGAGAAACGAGACGACCATAAGCGGGACAACTGAGGCATCGGCAACTGTGTACATCAGATCGGAGATTCTGATCGCTGATGGGGATGGAAGATTCGAGGCGACCGTATGGCTGGTCAATGGGACAAACATCATCCCGGTGAGGGCTGTCGACTGGTTCGGCATGGAGGCCTCAGGTGATCTCGCGTCCGCAAATGGCAATTCGGCAACTATCAAGGTTGTCTCCGATTCCATCTTCCCGACTTTTGGATGGATTGACTACTCATCAATCACAAACGAGGAGTTCGCGATCTTCAGTGGCTTTGCTGATGATCTTTTGTCACAGGATCCCGAGGAGCACTTGGATTTGACGATGCTCTCTCTGAGAGTGTCAGGCATCGACATCCCAGTCCAGAGCGACGGATCCTTCTACGCTGTGATCCCTCTCCCG
>JBHIBK010000453.1:0-1870 GCA_046759065.1 Thermoplasmata archaeon
CGTCCGCTGAGAGACCCAGACTCATCACCCGACTAAGGGAGAAAGTGGAAGCTGGGACATCCGGCGCGGTGACGTGGCGGGGAGTTTATGCTACTGTGGGCGCTGCCGCTGGCGGCGGGGTGGTAGGGATCATGGGAGGAAGCGCATTGGGATGGTCCTTTCCCCTGGTCCTCGCTGTCGCGTTGGTGGGCGGGGTCTCAGGGACTTTCTTCGACAGCGTCATCGGAGCGACTGTGCAGGGGAGATACCGGTGTCGAGAGTGCGGCAGAGAAACAGAGAGGGGGACTCACTGCGGTTCCCCGGCTGAGATCCTCCGAGGAAGCCGGTTCATGGACAACGATATGGTCAACGTTGTGTCGTCTCTTTTGGGCGGATCGGTGGCCGCAGGCGCCTTCCTCCTACTCTAGGTCCGTCTCGACGCTTTCGAGATTCCGCCAGTTGGGACTTGTTGGGCTCTCCTCCAGCCCTCTGGCTCGTCCTGCCGTCTTGCGTCCGAGCTTGACGTGAAGCTCGACTCCCCTCAGCAGACCTCTTATCAGTCTCCCATCCGCACCCACGCCTTCCAGCATCCTTGTCTAGACGGGCGTGGCAGGGCCATCCCCTCCAAGGTCCAGGTGTGACTGGAGGGTCTACCTCTCCTGACTCAATCGCTCTCCCTACGCTGGTTGTGTTGGGGCTGACCAGATGCTTCAAGAAGGTAGTGTCAGAAAAAGAGAGGGGGAGCTCGGCAAGCTAGCCGAGTTCTACGAACCCTTCGAATTCCTCTACTGCGAGTTCCCCTGGGTTCACTTGGAAGCCGATTACGAGCACAGACCATGTACCAGGGTCTGGGTCTATGATAACCACGCGTTCCGGGCTGTTGAGCGTGGCTCCGTCAAAGATCGGTGTCGTGTCTGGCGCTATGAGGATGAGGTCCAAGTCGCTTGTGGGGTACATGCTCCAGTCTCGCGTCCAAGCCAGCTCAACCACTAGTTCAACTGTTCCTTCAGGTACAGAGAGGGAGAATTCGGCGACCTCGCCCGTTGCGACGACGCCCACGAAGGTTGGATCTGGCAGCTCGGCGCCTCCCGTCAGTGTGATGGTTACCACAGCACTCACTGGCTCGCTGTTGGTCCAGTCGCCCTCCAGCGTTACCTTCATGAATCCGGGCTCGAGGACATGGGACTCAATGTCTTCCCCGAAGAAGTCTCCCGCGACCGCGGTTTCGTCGTCGGTTATGAGGAAAGTGGTGTCGCCGAGAACGTTGATGGTGTCCGCGTAGTAGTCGAAGGCACCGCTTCTCGCGGCGCTGTGCACGTACACCTCGAAGCTGTTGGGGTAGAGGAACTGAGCCAGAGGGTCAGGGTTGGCTGACACCTCCACCTCTGTCAGGCTGACCTCCACGGAGAGGACGTCGTCAGGAACCGAGAAGACGAAGTCCTGCTTGTATCCAGGATCCAGGGTTACCGAGGTGGAGTAGGAGCTGAGCAGCTCTATGTTGGTTATGTCATACAGCCCTGCTTCAGGGGGAAGTGGCGGATGGGAGCAAGGCAAACACCCCACGATGGTGTCCACCATCAGCGAATACAGCGCGCCACGGGCGTCCAGATAGCCAGCTCCTTTGTCCGATGGGCCGAACCCGGGGAGGGAGTCGGCGCTCAGGAGGAGCGCTTTCTTGATGTCATACGGACCAGCTGGAACTCCGTTCAACTCGGCCCAGGTGTTGAGGAGGGCAGCCGCCCCCGCAACTGTGGGAGCCGAGAAGGAGGTGCCCGAACTCCAGGCCAGACCGAAGTTGTCTTCTTGGGCGAAGGCGGAGAGCAGGAACACCCCAGTGGCGGCCAGCGCAGGTTTCTGTCGACCGTCCGCGGTGGGCCCACGGCTGCTGAAG
>JBHIBK010000454.1:0-1866 GCA_046759065.1 Thermoplasmata archaeon
TATGAAGAACGTGGCAGTTGAACCTCCTGGAGGGCGTTCAGATGCGGTCAAGGAAATCGTGTGCCTTGTGTGCGATCGGGCTTCTCCTGTCCTCGATGGTCCTGTTTCTGGACTCGAGCATGGCTGATAGTGGATCCTGGTCGGCACAATCGTCCATGCCCACGGCCAGGTTTGATGCGAGTGCTACAGTCCTGGACGAGAAGATATATCTAATGGGCGGGATGGGAGGAGACTATGGCAATCACTTCAAAGTGGATGCCAATGAGGTCTACGAACCGGCTACTGACACATGGTCGATCAAGACACCTCTGCCCACCCCAAGATGGGGCCTTGTAGGTGCGGCCTTGGGAGGCAAGGTCTATGCGATAGCCGGAGCCAACGACACCGGCATCTTGGATGTTGTTGAGGTTTACGATCCGTTGACGGATTCATGGGAAACTGGAGCGCCTTTGCCTGCCGGCGGGGTTTGGGCAGGAGTCGCCGTCTTGAGTGGCAAGATCTACGTCCTCGGTGGAAGTCTTGACGGTAGCTCAGTAAGCTCGGATGAGGTTGTTGTCTTCGATCCGGGGAGCGACAGTTGGTCATATGCAGCGCCGCTCTTGTCCCCAAGGCAATCGATGAGTGTGGGGACTCTGAACGGGAAGATCTATCTCTTCGGTGGCTGGCTTGGTCGAAGCGACGTGGAAGAATACGACCCTCTAGGAGGAACATCGAGCCCGATGAATCCTCTACCGTATGGGGTCGCGGGATCTGGAGCGGGAACCATCGGCGGGAGAATCTACATCGCAGGCGGTGTGGCTGAGAGCGAATATGACGCCGTCGGTCTCGTCTACGAGTTCGATGTTGCCTCGAACACATATCAGATGGCCTCCCCAATGATTGCTTCCAGGGGATACATTTCAGTCGGTGCTATCAACGACAAGATGTATGCCATTGGAGGATCCTACGCTTCGGAAGCGATGTCGGATAACCAGGAGTTCACTCCGCCACAGCCCGAAAACAGTCCTCCGACTTGCACGATAACGAACCTGGACAACGAACAGACCGTTGAGGGTGTCGTCCAAGTGCAGGGCACCGCCACTGACCCGGACGGAGACGGCCAGATAGTCAGAGTCGAGGTCGACATTGACGGCTTCGGTTGGGAGCTGGCGACCGGAACAACGAGCTGGGACTACAGCTGGGACACCACTACGGCGAAACCTGGATACCACACGATACACGCAAGAGCATATGACGGCCAAGAATACTCGAATCATTATTGGATAGTCGTCGAGATTCCGCAGCCCAAAACGGTTGCGGAGGACGATCTCCTGTTCTTTGCCCTTCTCGGCGCCGTCATATTCCTGGTTCTGATGGTCGTAGGCATGTTCCTCGCCAGACCGAGATCTGGGAGAGGGAGATAGAAAGATCTTTCAACCCTGGCGTTCCGCGTTAGGGGATCGCGATCGCCCTTATGAGGCCTGGGTCGCCTCTCTCGAGGAGCGCGAAGCCCTCGTTGATCTCGTCCAGCTTGAACCTGTGCGTCACGAACTCCTTGACGTCCATCTTACCATGCTTCACTAGGTCGATGACCTTCGGGAAGTCCTGCAGGCCACAGCCGAGCGAGCCCTTGATCTCGATCTCACGGAACATTATCTTGCCCGCGTTGAGCGAGACGTCCTTGTGCGTGTAGCCCACAACGACGACCCTGCCTCCCCAGCGAACTGAATTGAAGGCCTGCCCTATCGTCGTCGGGTTCCCTATTACCTCAATGGCGATGTCCGCCCCCACACCGGTAAGCCGCCTGATTCTCTTGGCAACATCCTCCTCTTTCTTCGCGTTCAGGACCTCGACTGCGCCGGCCTTCCTTGCCATCTCCAACTTCTC
>JBHIBK010000455.1:0-1849 GCA_046759065.1 Thermoplasmata archaeon
CCTACGACGTGGTCGCCCATTGGGACAGGTTGGACTGGCAGGACCACTGGAAGCGCTTCTGGACGAAGAAGCTATACGACAGGGACCTGCCGTCTCTGGAGATGGGAAGGGGTTATTGGGTCAACGTGACGAGCGATTCGTTCATCGAGTTCATAGGAAGGGTGCCGGAGAACACGAGCGTCATGCTCTACAAGAGCTGGAACATGATAGGCTATGCCTCCTACGCCGATGCGACGATAGAGGCGGTGTTCCAGGGGCTCCCTCTGCTCGAGATGGAAGGCTTCGACATATCCGCGATTCCATACGGCCTCAGGGAGCTCGACTTCACGGAGAACATGAATGCGGGCGAGGCCTACTGGGTCCGCGTGGGTGAACACTTCCTTTGGACAGTCGGGAACTAGTCCTCCTCGATCCCTAGCAGTTCGTCGATGTCCTTGAGCTCCTGCTCCACGTCCACTTCGACCTCATCCTCGGCCTCTTCTTCTCTGGGCTCGGTCTTCCCCTTGAGGAGATAGAGAAGGAGAAGAATGAAAATCATGGCCAGCAGCATTCCGACAAGATAGGGAAGGACATCGAGGACCTCCTCGGCTGGGGATTCGCTCTCGGCTGCGAAGGAAAAGAGGAAGTCTCCTCCGGGGGTCCCGTCATCGTTCCCGTCAAGGAGGTTATTGTTCGAATCCGCTGCTACGCTGCCGTCGATCGTGACTATGTACCACCGGTCGAACTGCAGTGGTTCGTTGAGGAGGATTATCAGAGTCTGGTTGGACCAGGATGTACTATACGAAACCCAGGGTGTGATGTTTAGGGCGTTGACAACGGAGAACCAAAGCATGGATTCGTTGAACGTGATTGTAATGTTCCTAATGCTGACAGGCACGTCGACCTGATTGTCCTCCGGGTACGTCGATACCACGGTCGGAGGAGCGATGTCACCGGTCTCCGTACGGAAAATCCAGCTGAAGTTCTGGAACAGCGAGTTGCCTGGAACGGAATCGTCCCTTGGTGAATAATCTATCTCAACCTTGAACCAAGTTCCAGCAGTTAGAGCGGAAAACGGGGTAAACCTCATCGTGGTGCCTTGCCAGTCGTAGGTTCCTGGCACCAGTCCTCCTGTATCCATCTTGGTCATAACGAAGGCCGTTTCCGCGGAAAACTCGTTCATCGACTCACTGAACGTAACCGTGATTTGGACAGTAATGGGTACGGGGTCCAGAATTGGTGGATAGTAGGCACTAATTGTGGGTTGCGTGCTGTCAATCTCGAACACCTCGGAATGACTGAAATTCCAGGCACCACGACTGTCGACGATAGTCGCGTTGATTATGACTGCCGACATATTCACTAACGGAATGGACCAGTTAATCGGGATATTGTCCGCCCGGGATCCTTGAGCTTCGGGCATAGGCACCCACGGTCCGTCTGCGCTTGAGGAGTAGTTCAGCCAGACATCGAGGACCTCGACGGGGTCTTCGGGATCGGATGCGATCCAGGATATCTGCTGCACACTTCCCCCGGACCAGCTCTCGCCACTGAATGGCCTTACTATCGCTATCGATGGCGGATCGTTGAAAGTTGTTGTTGTGTTGAACCGCCATATGAAGTCCTGAGAGAGGGGATTGCCCGGGATAGAATCGTCCCTAGCCAGGGTCGTGATGCTGACCATGTACTCGGTCCCGTAGTCGAGGTTGTAGAGCGGATCGAAGAAGATCGAGTCGACAGATGTGTAGATGTCCCCGGCGACCGCATCCATGGTGTCCGTTCTCACCAAGTTGAAGGATGGCGCGAGAGAGCTCTCGTTCATCAGCTCGTGGAACTTCTCGATCTGGAGGCCGAGGGAATCCGCCACCTC
>JBHIBK010000456.1:0-1849 GCA_046759065.1 Thermoplasmata archaeon
GCCCAAACCATCTAGCATAATAGCGCTACGTGCAAGTATACTCAAGACCACCGCTATTCGCCAATATATGCCAGAAATGCCAGCGAGTGTTTACGTGAGTCAGCCTCCATCCTCCTTCGTATTCGAGAGGCTCTGCGCCGTCACATATCTGTACCAAAATGGTGGCCGGTTTTGTCCAAGAGGCCTGGAGTGGCAAAGAGGACCGATTACCCCCTTGATGGACAAGCTATTCTCAGTCAAGAGAAGACATGCGCTGAGGTGGAGGCATCTGGCCAGCATCTCCGGCGTCAAGGCCCTCTCGGGCCTCCCACAAGGAAACTGCGCTCGTAGGTATCTGTCCGACGCTACCAGCGCCGGCTCTCTCAAGGAACAAAGAGTAGTTCGTGATAGGTTCCAGTCCGATCTCGGACTCGGCCCAGATCACTATCGTGTATACGCCTTCTCCCCGAGGCAGAATTGGCCTTATGTTCGCCTCGACTTCGAGGGAGGTGGCGGATTGCTTCCACACGGAGGCCACCACGTCGGTTGGCTCGAGGCCTGCATATTGCCTTCCCGGTGAGGGTGGCTTCGCAACTCGACCCACTCCAGGCCCGACCTCATACCAATGAGGCATCGCTACGAGCTCGGCTCGAGACATGGGCTGCGGCAAGGGATCGTAGTGGACCGCCACCTGGGTAATAGGGAGCTGTCTTAGGAAAGATAAGTTTAGTTGCAACGTATAGCACGACAACGCAACATCCAGAGTCCGGACGTGGTCGGTTTCGAAGTGTTGAACGTATGTAAGTCCTCGCCCGTTGTAGGCAATTCCAAGATTTACTTTGGTATAGGCGGGATTCAAGATCACTTCTCTATGTCCCCAGTCCGCGGAAGCGTCGTCATACACCATTGCGTACTGTAGGGAAGCAATCTGTTCCCGCACGGTTTCTCTCGGAAGAAAAGTTGTGTCGTTGGGATCGAGCGAACCCGCAGATGCCACATTCTCGACGACGAAGTTCGATCCACCCTCCAACGTGTATGCCATGTACGGTTTGAAACCCCTCCTATCCCAGTGGGCTTGGTAAGAGTTCTCAAGCATGTCCTGTGCATGTTTTTCGGCAGCCGTGTTACTTCCCAGCGCGACCGGCGGTCGGGAGAACTTCACCCTCTCCTCATTGATCAACCGCAAGGCATACTCTCGCAGTTGATTCAAAGCTCCTTCGCGGGTGCGGTCTGTCGCAAGGACCGTGGTTGTAGCTTCACCAAGATCAGGAGCCCGCGTCATCGCAAGATCGCAGCCTGACGCCATCTGTGTCAACGTTGAGGTCGGGGAAGGAATAGGCGTGGGCGTAGCAGTAGGGGTAGCTCCAAGGAGAACGCTGGAAGCCCCACCGGCTCCCTGGTTTTCACTGGATAAGTGATCACGCTCCTCGTTCCACCAGCCCTCGGGCTGGTCAACCCACGCCCCCGTTCGGCTTACTTCAGCGGCAGCACGTGCTCTCGGGTGTCCACTCATGGCCTGGAGTTGCTGAGCTTTATCCTGGAACCATGCGATTGAGAGCCCTGCAATCAATATCGCCACCCCGAGCGCAGCTGCAGAGTACTTCTTTTTTGTTCCCACCCTTGCCACCTCGTGCGTAGTCGCAGTGTGGTGGAAGGGGGTCGCCAAGTGGTTGCCAAAGAAGGGCAACGTAGAGGTAGTCTGTAGCGAAGTGCTGCTGCAGTTCGCCCATCAGGGGTGTTGCTGAGGCTACACTGGCACCGTCGGCTCTGCCATTTGAAACACTAGCCGCCAAGCATCCTGCACCGCAAGCCTCAGGTTATGCCAGGGCAGGGTCCGAATTTGCCCAAAGGGCACATTGGGCAAGAGCCG
>JBHIBK010000457.1:0-1846 GCA_046759065.1 Thermoplasmata archaeon
ACATCGGATATTCCCGTCGCGGAGGAGGCGAAGGTCGTGGCGGAGGAGATGGGGTGTGAGGTTCTCACCGCATACGACGTAGGCGTCGCAGGTCTTCACAGACTCTTTCCTCCGATGAAGGAGATGATTACGGAAGGTGTTGACGTGATGGTAGTCGTCGCAGGGCGGGAAGGCGCTCTCACATCGGTTGTCGCGGGGCTCGTCGAGGTCCCGGTCATAGGGCTTCCCACCTCGGTAGGCTATGGTTTCGGCGGTAGGGGAACCAGCGCGTTGATGTCGATGCTTCAAGCGTGTCCGCTTGGAATAGCTGTAGTGAACATTGACGGCGGCGTGGCTGCGGGGGCGGTGGCGGCGTTGATCGCTAACCGAGTCGCCGGAACCAAGAGAAGTTAAGGTCAAGCTGCAGCTGTCGATCGGTTCAAAGCATCTTACGTGCTGCAGGAGGTGGCCAACTCACCGAAGAAGATGCTCGATCAGGAGGTTATGGATGAACTAGGAAAGATCAGGGAGCCGTTGACGCTTGATCCGAATGGGCTTTGACAGGGGCTCATAGCTTTCGTCAAGTCGTTCAATGTCCGATCGATCCAGTGGTCTTCCTCACCGTCAAGGTCGCCAAGAGATGGGTAGGGGAGGTTGAACGAAGCCGGGGCCAGGTCGACGGTCTCTAGCTCTTCTTTCTCCTTCTTGTTCTGGAGGCCTTGGCGAGGGGACTGACTTCCGTCGGCCAGCTGACCTGCAGGGCCACATGTGACTGGCTTTGAAGTGAACTGTCCCCGTCTTCACCCCGTCTTTCGATGGCAGCCTACCGCTAGTAGAGAATGGCGAACACCCCGAGGATTATCATCAATATCAGAAAGAAAGCCATGACCGGCTGAAACAGCGGGAGCGTTGGAAAAGAAGTGGTGAGAGTCGAGTAGAGGAGCGCGACTCCCAGCAGAACGAGACATGCTCCCGTGGCTTTGATCAGCATCCTGAAGAAGGTGAGCATCCTTCTGGAGAAGGTGGCGCTCATTTTCTACACCTCTGCTGCGGGGAGTTCTGTGTGTGATATAAGCGTGGTGTTGTTCCGGCCGCGTTCTCACATGTAGTCTGTTAGTGTGGACGGGGTTGACCTCCGAATCTTCGGGAGCTCGAGAAGGACAACCTCTCTTCGAGCTGGAAGGGAGGTGTTGACCACGAGTGTCTTCCCCACGTAGGTGGATGACACTGTTCCTCTATGGATGTGTCCGTGGACCCAGAGGCTGGGCTGCCTCAGCCGGATCACGTCCTCGAACTTCTTGCTCCCCATCTCAGGCCAGCTTGACCTCCTCTCCCCGACCATCGTTCCCTGCGTCGGCGCGTAGTGGGTGACCACAACCACGTTCCCGGTCTTCGCGCCTGCCAAGAGAGAATCAATGACCTTGACTCTTTCTGCGTAGAGCCGCCAGATTCCTTTGACGTGTGTTCTCTGCCAGTAAGTCGGTCTGT
Source organism: Thermoplasmata archaeon (assembly GCA_046759065.1). Classification (GTDB taxonomy): domain Archaea; phylum Thermoplasmatota; class Thermoplasmata; order RBG-16-68-12; family JAGMCJ01; genus JAGMCJ01. The sequence continues at coordinate 1,468 of JBHIBK010000457.1, forward strand.
CAAGCGATCCTCGAGAACCTATTATTGTCAGCTTTTCACCCTTGAACTCCATTGTCACAGAGCTATCGTCAAGCCAAGTGATCTCCCTGTACTTCAAGTACTTTGACTTGTCTTGGCCGTACTCCTCGTTTCCGAGGCAGGCAACTATCCGACCTTCGTAGACCTCCCTTATGGATGAGACCACCTTCGGAATCTCTTTGAAGTCGTTCTTGAGAACGAGATCCCCGGCTAGCACGAAGAGGTCAGGCTCCTCCATCCGGTGAAGCGACTCTCGGAAGAGATCCAGGAGTTTGGGGCTGTGGATGTCGGCGGAAGCAGCGATCTTCAACGAATCACCCCAAAATCGATCGAGCCTGAGACTCCCAGGCTGCGAAAAACC
>JBHIBK010000458.1:0-1844 GCA_046759065.1 Thermoplasmata archaeon
CAGGGTGTGCAACAGCTGGCAGCGACCGCCTGCATCCTCCTGACGGCCCTTTCCTTTGTCCTCGCCCTCTGGACCGGCCTCGTGGGCTAGCAACAGTCGCGAGAACCCGCGGGACCTTCAACAGACGGTGCCACGGCAACTCGGGCAGATCAAGCTTCAAGGCAGACATCGCGAGCGGTAGTCGGATGCAGTGTTACCTGGTGCGACACGGTGAGGCGAAGTCCGAGAGAGAAGATCCGGCCCGACCGCTGAGCGATCGCGGCCGCGAGGAAGTGACTCGAGTGGCCCGCCACATGGGGACCATGGGACTCCAGATCGCAGAGATCCGCCATTCTAACAAGCTGCGCGCTCGGCAGACCGCCGAAATCCTGGCCGAACACCTCTCACCGACCCCGGCCCTCCACGAGGTGGAAGGGTTGGCCCCCATGGATGATCCGAGCAAAGCTCAGGCCACGATTGAGGCATCTCGGGAATCGATCATGCTCGTAGGGCACCTGCCACATCTCAGCCACCTCGCCTCGGCCCTGCTGCGTGGCGATCCCGAGCCAGAGATCGTCCGGTTCAAGGCAGGGGCCATCGCCTGTCTCGCCAGGGTGGACGGGGGCTTCCGGCTGGAGTGGGTCCTGACCCCGGACATCGCTATGTAGCCGTACAAATGTTCTTGCGCCGTCCCCCGAAAAAATGGGCTCGTATCTTGCACCGCCGCCTTCTTATTATGTAGTTCCGACCAACCTCCTTCTGGCACATGCTATGTATGACAAAAGATTAATCGGTATGTGGAAATCAGACGCTCGCAAGACTATGCGAGAGATCCGTAACCGTCGCGACATACCTGAGAACCAGCAGAAGAAGTTGAAGTCTATCTTTGGCAAGCTGAAAGTCAGATATACGCGGACAAGAGTTTATTCTGATTTTGAGCGCACGAAATGCGTGGGCCCTTATCGTGTTGTCGCCAAGGATGCGGACAGCGTTGCTATCATCGCACGTGACGCTCTCGACGAAAAGAGAATCTGCCACATCAACTTCGAGGGAAACTATTACTGGGTCTGCGCGGGGAAATTTCGTGAATTTTTCAAAAGGACCAAATGATTTTGGCGTTGTAGTCCTATCATGAAGCGTAACCATCTAATTATCCCGCTTCTTCTCGTTCCAGGACTCGTGATGGCAGAGCCCCAAGGATGGGAAGTGGAGAGAATGGAACCAATAGAGTGGGTCTATCCGAAAGATCCATCGGTTACGTTGCCAATTGGAACTATCGTTAACTTCAAAAACGGAAGAAGGTTGGAAACCAATATCGTTGAATTCAAGCCGATAGACGTACTTTACTCGAAAAACAATATTCCCTTTCTTCTATTTTCTGGTAGGGATTGCAGTCAGTGCGATATGAATACTTCTATATATGCGTACTCTCCAGTAAATGGCGACTTTAATCGCCCTCGGTCAGAAACTCGATACGTGTATCCGGGGAAAGTGAATTTCTACATGGACGGGACCCCTCTTTCCGACTCCAGGATGTTTTACGGAAATTGCCTGAGCGAAGGGAATTCGATAATCATTTGGTACATGAGAAATATAAATGATAGCGAAGTGTGGGAGCGATCAGTCTATGTTATGGAGTTTGAAAATACAGAAGCGAAAGGCCGTTTCTTAGAAAAACCATTGCCTCAAGTTAACGAAACAGTGAAGCTCGTTGAGTTGGGCATATGCAAAGAGCTCCCGGGTATCGAGAGAAATAGTGAACCATGAGCAGTCGAAGCATGACTATTCAATTGCTTCGCGCTACGCGAGCCATGTTGGCAATGTTCCTCGTTATCTCGCCCATCTCATGCGGCGACAGCACAGGG
>JBHIBK010000459.1:0-1839 GCA_046759065.1 Thermoplasmata archaeon
GCGTCCAGCTCATGGATTCCTTTTCCAACTCTCACGAGTACGTAGGTTTGAACTGGAACGAAAAGAGGCGGGAGAGTGAACAGATGCCCGTCAAGATCGGTCAAAGTCCAGTTCTCTAGGTTCGTTTTTCCCTCCACAGCAAGGATCTCTACCCACTCTCCGTCGACTTCATCCCCGAGGGGATCGTACATCACCTCATTGATGATGAGCCTGCCTGTCTCTTCGGCAGACGTCTCAGGTGGAAAATATGCGAGGATTGCCAGGAGAAGGACGACCACCGCTACGACAGGCCTCATCATCCTTTATGTATAACCCACCTCCGCTATTTATCCTGAGCGAGAACAAGTAAAGGACTTGTATTGTGGACATTTCATCCAGCGATTTGTCTCGAAAGAAAGAGGGCAACTCTTGGCTCCCGATTGCCCATTAATCAGTCTTTAGGGACGCCAGACGCAAGATCGTTCATCGCTTTCTCGGGATCCTCAGCCTTGACGACTCCAGATGCCACGAGAACTCCTGACGAGCCCAATTCGATGGCCCTCTGCACGTCCTTTCCCGTCTTGATTCCTGCGCCGCACAGAACCTCGACGTCCGCATTTATCGATTTTATTTCCTCAACCGCATCGCTGACGACCTCAGGCCTTGCATTCGTGACGGGTATTTCACCACCTATGAGTTCTGGCGGCTCAATGGCAATGTACGTCGGTGCCAGGGAAGCACATGCTTTGCTCACTCTCACATTGTTACTGCAGACCACCGTGGCGAGGCCAATCTTCTTGCATTGGATGACCGCTCGCTCGATATCCGCGATCCGCATCCTCTTCTCGGAATGATTTATCAGCGTGCCCTTTGCGCCCGCCTCCATGACGGACATCGGAGTGATGTGACCGGTGTACTCTCCCGGTGGAACCGCATCGACATGTTGCGAGAAGACGGCTGTGCTGAGCTCATCGGCGTATTGCCCCAGGTGGACGTGTGGCGGGCAAACGATGACAACGATACCCGAGTCGAGGGAGACCTTCTCGCAAACCTTCGCGAGCTCCAATCCCCTCTTGCCAGTGCCCTCCTTGTACGATTTGAAATTGATGATGATGACACCCGTCATTTCATTTCCTCGAACCTTGATGAGAGCTTTGAAAGGACCTTCGGCAACGTCGTGTACTCCATCTCGGACAGTGGCAGCCTGTGGGGCTCGAAAGGACCGTGTCTTCTCATGTAATCCGCAATCTTCGCGGCCTTTTTCCTTGTAGGGTCGAAGGCGGGATCGTCAAAGAGGTCCACAGGACCCACCAGCGTTCCGTCATTGACCTGAAAGCCCAGTGCGAGGACCCTCGGCGGCCCGTCGAACCTTGTACACTTCGCATCTGCGAGAGAAACGGGCATCAATGGGCCATTGTGCGAACCTCTCATCCAACCGCTCACGATGTGTGGGAAGGCGAAAGGCTCCAGAACCTCGCCCAGAGCGGGAAGTCCGGACTGCGATCGAACGACGGCCACCGGGTCGTCCTTTCCCACGTACTCACCCGCTATGTGCGCAAGCTTTTCTGTTGACACGGCCGCCACGGGCTCATCGGTAGGAAGCTTCCCCTCCTTCGGGAAGACTCGCTTAATCACGAAACGGGACTTGGCCCCGACCAATGCGAGTATGTCATAAACCTCCTCAGGGCACTTCATCATCACCTTCTTGTGCTCGATTATGTCCCAAATCTCATAGACGAAGCCCGCATGCATCGAAGGATCTATCACGAGTCCAGCGGTCGAGAATGGATCGCCGAACATCCTGAATATGGGAAGGTTGAAGGCTCCTGGCTCTGTCTTGTCCATCATGAAAACCACTAT
>JBHIBK010000460.1:0-1838 GCA_046759065.1 Thermoplasmata archaeon
CACCCTGTGTCCAACAGGGCATCCGTATCTGAGGTCGCAGTTTCTACAAACGTCTCTCTGAGGGGGCTTCCGAATGGTGAAGTCCCCACGCTCGATCCTGCCAACCCGCTTGTCAAATTCCGCGAGCGAATGGTCGACTGCGATTTCATCGCTCGGAATAAGCTGAAGGGCGTCTTCGATGTCTTCCTCGGCAGTCCAGTATATATACGTGCGCTTGGGCTTCTCGCCAAGTTTAACTCCGATTAGATGGGCATAGAGTCCCAATTGAAAACGGTAGAACTCTATGTCTTCACCTCTTTCCCCTCCCTTGGGCCGCTCTTGCGCCTTGAAGTCTATAAGTTCAAGGTTTCCGTCCTCACCCCTTACGAGGTCGACATTGCCGTTAATGATGTAACGACCCTGATCGACACTAACAGGCTCTTCAGCCCTGACGAGGTACTGGAACCTGTCTGCGTTCTCGGCGACGTACCGAAACACCTGCTCCCTTGCGAGCTTCCTGAAGGTCTCGCCAAGAGGATGAACCCCTCCACGCGTAATGGCCCTGACATTTCGGTCGAAGAAAGACTCAAGCCAGTCTCTATTGGGCATCCTCTCTTCGCGGAGGTAATACTTGTGGGCGTCCTCTATAGTGCGGTGTACGAGCGTCCCGAACATCTGCCCGGCTCCGCGGCTGGGCACAAAACCGTATTCGTTGTAGTGGAGATACTGCTCAGGACAGACCTCATAGACATGGATGTCTCCCGCAACGCTGTACTCGGGCTTGGGGCGGCGAAAGGTCGTTTCTCGGAGCTCGAGGCTGGTAAGGCGACCAGCATGGTTCTCCAACGGTTTGGCCCTACTTGTTGCCCTAGCAAGTCGAGAATGGGGCTCTCCTAGCAATGAAAGGACGAGAGCGTCCATCGCGCGCGAGAATGCAACGTAGAACAGGCGGTGATGGTCAAACTCCGTAACGAGTTCATCGGGCTCGTATTCCCGTCTGGGACGATAGGGCGCCAGCCGACGATCCATCTCCCTGCGTACCTGGATTCCTTTGTCAAGGCTGCCCACGATTACCACAGGAAACTCCAGGCCTTTGGCCTGGTGAATCGTCATGATTTGAACATACCCCTTCGGGAAGATGTCGTATGGGCCTTCGTATTCGTTCAGTCCCTCGCGCCACAAGGCGTATAGATAGCTGTTGAAGAGATGCTTGCGAATCCTGTCACTGGTAGAGCCGCGAATGACAGGTAGATGGTAGTACTCCTGGAACTTCGTCAGGTAATCGCTCATCATGGCAAGGCTTCTGGCGTCTACCTCATTCCTTCGAGCGGATAGGAACGGCTCCCTTGCCAGCGCCTCGTAGAAGATGTCGACCAGCCCCTTCTTCAAAGAGTCCTTGGGTCGGAGGTCGTGGATCGTCTCCGATGTGTCGCTAATCCAGTCTATCAAGTCCTTGCTGGCGTGTGTGGACAGTGTCTTTAGGCACCCTCGATAGTATGCTTTGAGTTCGGCATTCCAACACTTCTCAACGTCAAAGTCCAGCACGGTGAGAACCATCCCGATTACTAGCCTAACAGTGCGCAGTTCAAGGAATCGCTGCGCCCTGGGGCAGTAGTATGGAATGCCCACTTTGTCCAGCGCATCAAAGTAGGGGGGTCCATGATACTTGACGCTGCGCAGCAGGATGGCAACCTGATTCAGGTCCGATACAGTCCCGCTATCTCGCAGGTCGCCTATGAACTTCGCAAGGTCATCGGGGGAGTTCTCCTCCAAAAGGAACACAGAGGGTGTCGAATTGGGAAGGGGTGGGTGATATGCCTTCAGGTCTTTCTCATAGCGATATTCCCTCCCCTCACTAT
>JBHIBK010000461.1:0-1838 GCA_046759065.1 Thermoplasmata archaeon
TTACTCCGAGGACCTGGCGGCCACCATGCTCGCGACCACACTCGGTCTGGAGTTCGACCCGGATACAGCATGGGACGAACGCGAGAAAATCTACAAAATGACCGGTAAGATCGTCAAAACACTTAACATGACACAGTCCGCCGAGGGAGACCGGAGCGGCCAGTGGACCACGGTCCTCTCCGCAGCCGTGCTGCTCCCGTAAATCCACTCACAATCTTACCCCGAAGGTCAGCGCCCCCAGGAACGTCTCAACAGAATAGAGCTCTCCTAACTCCACAGCACGTCGCCCGAACACTCGATCTTTCCTGTGCAGCAGGTTCTCTTCCCGCTGACGGAGGAACATGACAACCGCCACGCCGATTGCTACTCCCACCAGGACATCGCTGGGATAATGAACCCCTGGCTAGATTCGGCCGTATCCGACCAGAGTCGCCCACAAGAAAGACCACACATAGACTGCTAGGCAGCGGTATCGATAACTCAATGTCGTCGCGATCGCGAACGAGATCGCAGTAGGAGTGGACCGCTTCGCGGGTAGGGACTTCGTCCATCCCTTCGAAAGCGAGAAGTTCTCGCGATCATTCGAGGACGTGTCGATAATTCTCGTAATAATCCATAACATTCTCAACGTAATTCACAGTCTGCTGCCAATCGCCGAAGTAACCACCCCGCGGTTTCCCATCCCGCCAGACATGCTGATGGAGTGTATAGTACCGCTTGGAAAGCAGGGGAAGCGCATCCCGAATGGCTGCCCATCGCAATGGGATTTCCCCGAGATAGGCAACTATGTTTTGAGCGTCGTAGATCCGGGAAGCGCCAGCATTATAAGCAGCGAGAGCCAATCTTGACCTCTCCTCAACCTCGGCGCCATCGAAGAGGTTATAGAGCTTCCGATAATAATATATGCCTCCGGCAATATTGTTCCTCGGATGAGACAGATCAGCGTGCTCGTATCCGAGGGCCTCTGCCACTTCGTATCTTGTCACTGGCATCAACTGCATGAGTCCGTGCGCCCCGCGTTGGCTCGTAGCATTGGTAACGAACTGAGACTCCTGTTTCATAATGGCCAGAACAAATCTCCAGTCGAACCCGTATTTGCGGGCCCCCTTTTTTATTGCTCTTCCATAGAGCCGGATGATTCGATCCGTTCGGTCATCAAATCCGCGGGCCATCCGAGAGATTGGAGCCAACGGTGCGATCTTTTCTTGACCCTCCTCTGATGTAGAAGCTGAAGTGTGTTGAGACCCGGGATTCAAGTTTCCTGAGCATCCGTAAAGGAATACATGGAATACGATGAGTAGCAAGACCCCTCGAAATCGGACCTTCCAATAACAGGAGATAAACCCGAAACTGCCTTTTGTACCCATAATGACGGGATGACCCTTATCATCGGCTTCAAACGGTTGGCCAATGCGGTCCTCCCTATTTACCTCCTCAGAAAGTTCAAAATGACCTGTTTCTATTATGACGTTTATGTCTAGCGGTCACAGCTTCTTATTATTAACACAATTTTCGTGCGTTCTTAAACAGCCACTGTAAACATACGAGATATCTTGTTTAAAATCAAGCCGTTCTCTCGTTGAGCTCCACTCCACGGCGAATATTTTGCCCAACCTCCAGAAATTTCAAAAGTTAAACGATGAGCAGCTACTATCATACGAAAACAGAAAACCCAGGTTCGGGAACCTGGCCTTTTGATTCGCTCTTACAGCCGTCCGAAGAACAAGGCTATTTAGACACCCGCTTCTCCAAGTCCCCAATCTTGTCCACTCTTTTACGGTGCCTACCCCCTGAGAAGACAGATTCGAGCCAGACCTTGACGATGCTTTTCGCCATCT
>JBHIBK010000462.1:0-1821 GCA_046759065.1 Thermoplasmata archaeon
CGATAGACACAGTTCTATGCATGACCCGGGAGGTCCGTTTCGGATTCGGGGACTATATAGGGCGAATACTACGCTACGGGTGGTACGAAAAAAGGATTGAGAACCAGAGCCGCTTCAGTGTGTCATTACAGGTCCGAAAGCCTTCTCTGTCTCAATGCCCCAACAAGTGCCCTCATCCACTTCAGCTGAGTCTTGTCAACATGTTCCTTTTGGCGAAGGTATGGCTCCATTCCTGGTGAATCTCTGGCGCCCTCGAAGAGTGGCCGAACATGCAAGGCTTCCAGAGAGTGCTGCTCCGCGTTGAAGAGCTTTGCGAGTCCCTTATCGTCTACGCACCTCCCCAAGTCTACGCGGGTTTCTTCCGGTGTCAGGGCTTGGAGGTCGTCCCGGTCGCGTACGAGATATTCTCCGTAGTCCCGTCGCGAGAAGAGGCGGATCAGAGTAGGGCCTGGAGGCTGCCCTTCACTGATTTTCATGCGGACCCGGTGGAGATCACCGAAGCCGTCGCAGCCGAAACCGTAGGAGAGAATGCTGTGGCACGGGGAGATGGGAGTGGTTGCCCTTGGCCGTCCGGAACTCACATTGATACCGTAGATGAAGGTCTCCTCCAGCACTCCCTCCCGGGCAAGGGAGAAGCCGACCTGTTCCACGCTCTGCCTCGCCGTGTCTGGCATGGAGCTGGCATAATCCAGACAAAGGGCTCGAATCCCATGCCCGACGTAGAAGTCCACCAACTCCTCAATCCGGATGAAGGGGGTCTTGAGCGGAACGACGCCCATCACCGGTTTCTTGTTGTAGGTTTCCACAGTGGCCAGGACATTCCCTAGGAAGTCGAGGTATTTCTCGAAGCCCACCCCGGCATCCATACCGTCTGTGACCCTCGAAACCAAGGGCAGCACGAGAAGGTCTGAGTAGGCGTGGGCCGTCCGAATGAGGAACTGCAATTGCGGGTCGTCAGGATACCTTGTCTCGTAGAACTCCTGTAGGAGAAGCAGAGGGTTGTCGCCTGCGACCTTCCGGATGCCCTTGAGCTCGTAGGAGCGAGCTAACTCCTCCTCCTTTTCGTGGATGATACGATCCAGCTTCGAACCACTCGGCCGAATGTAGTACTCGTAGAAAAGAGGTTCCCGGACCAGGAGCGGGCTTCTGCGTACTAGCCTCGCATCGATCGCTCGGGTCGGCGTACGGAGAGTCAGCTGACTGGTTAGGCGAAGATCCAGACTGCGGTGGAAGAGGGTGTCGTCTTGGGCCCTAAAGCGTACGTCCAGAGTCGAGTCCACCCTCGATCACCCCTCAGGTATAGTTTCAACTCATCGCCGTCGCAGGATGCTCCTTCCGATTCGAAATGAGGAAGCCAGGAGACGCTGACGGATATCCCTATCCTCAGCTTCGGTAATGAGGTTTGCGTCTCTGAGGAGGTTGAGTACGCCGACGGTCCCAGTCACCGGGATATCTAAGGCCTGGGCGACACTCCTGGGCGGACCCTCGTCCAGCACGCAAACCACTTCTTCTCTCGGTCGAGCATCAAGGGCGTTCAGTATGACCTCCGATTCTCCGGCCCCCAAGGCAGGGTGGGAAACTCGGAACTCCTCCACCTTTCGAGGGTTCGGAGAGGGCAGGCAGGAGATTTCACCCTCCGACATGTACCGCGAAAGGAGGCTTGCCGAGGGCTCCTTGACGATTTCGTCGCGAACCGCTTGGGGGACCTGGAGGTCATAGCCCAGCTTCTTCAAGAGCAGAAGTGTACCGGGCGACTCGAGTTCTTCGAAGAACGCGATGATAGGAGAGGCGTTCAAGATGGCCCTCAACCGACCCCTCACG
>JBHIBK010000463.1:0-1819 GCA_046759065.1 Thermoplasmata archaeon
CCCCCGGCGCAAGGGTTCCAACATCAACGAAACCATTCGCGTTCGTGTCGACCAAGGGGCTGATACCATCCGAGGAAAGAAAGTCAACATGCACTCCGGATGTGAGCTCCAGGCTGAAGAGGTCGATCGTGCGCCAATCATCCAGCTGGCTCTTGACCGTGAGCGGGAACCTAGCGCAATCTCCTTGGGATACTGGCCTGGCGTTATCTCGCTCCAACACAATCTTCGGCAATGTAGCGACAGGAAGTGAGAGCCAAGCGTTCTTTTGTGAGGATTGATTGTCGAAACCTAACCGTCCACCCTCCATCTTGGGAAGACGCAGCAAACTACCCCCGATGGGAAGCGGGGACGACCAACCCACTGCATCAACCAGGTCACCCGATGGGGTGTAAAGGTAAAGATTGTCTCCCTCCGCGTTGAGGGATTGGAAGAATGTGGGAGCTTCTTGACCCGTGAGAGCGAAACTTCGAGAGTTCGAATCGAGAAGGACGGAAGGTAGAGGCGCAGGCACATTCCCTACCAGTGTGAAGCCGATGAGATCTTTGGAACTCTCTCCTCTATAATACAACTCAACGAAACTATTGGATGGTGCCACCTCGTCTAAGTGAACTTCCGTCATGACAAGGTCGTTACCGAAGTCGAAATGACCTCCATTGTTGTAGTCTTTGGGTGTAGGAAGGCTTCTTGTCCACTCGTCTGAATACCTCTCTCCTGTCCAGAACCGACTGACTGATTCATAGTCTATGGGGTCAGGAACCAGTCCCATCTGTCCGTATGCTACCTCATCAAGCAACTGTCCAGAGGGACCATAAAGAGAAACTACACCGCCCTGTTCTGGAAGGTCAAGTCCGGGAACTTGCAGGTCGCAGTTCAAGCAGGAACCCGCAGTGATGTGCTCATCGGGCCCAATGGAAACCAGAGAGTCAAGAGGCACCTCGAATGGACCGATTGTAAGACGGTGACCTTGAAGGGAACGAACTCCGTGAGTTTGAGAAAAGAGCTCAACATAATCCTCCCCGGTTGGGGAATCTACAAGCTCAGTTATCAACAAGGCTTCAAGCGAGTGGCTCGCGGACCATACTGAGTAGCCCCCGTTTGCGAGTCGACGATCCAACCAGATGACATGGATTCCATATCGGCTTGCAGATACCGAAGGAGCGATTTGACTCGTCACTCCGGTCCACGGATAGTCATCGACCCTGTCATCACCAATCCAGCTTCTCCCAAGGTCTCGAGAAACGGCGAAATAGAGGTCAAGATCGTTGTGAAGAATGAAGGGGTCAAGGTGCTTCAGCCAGACCGTTCTGTTCCCCGCCCAGAATACGTAGACCTCTCCCGCCAAGTATTCGATTACTGGAGGTCCGGCGTATGCAACCGGAAAGGTTGAGTAGAAGGTATAGCCACCGTGACTCGCGTTCACTGGGGTCGTCCAGCCTTGCCCGTCACTAGATCGAGATACATAGATACCTCCTCTGTTCTGAGTGGATTTGTTGGTAGCGGACCATGCTAGGTAAGCTGAACCTGATGAGTCGAAGGTCATTCCACTTCCATAGATGGTCACCTCAGCATCTCCGCTGACGACTTCGTTTGTTGTCCATGAGGACGCACCGTCGAAAGAATGTGCAATGTAAATTTCACCAGGCGGGCCTTTGGATGTCCAAGAAACATAAGGTCGACCTAGGTTGTCGAAGTGGAGAGAGGGGCAATGAGCAAGCGTCGAGTACGTCGCCACGAGAACGTCACTGCTCCAACTTGCGCCACCATCTGTCGACCAAGACGCGTAGATTGCCGGAACGCCGGGAGGAGACCTGGAGTCCAC
>JBHIBK010000464.1:0-1776 GCA_046759065.1 Thermoplasmata archaeon
CGAGATGCTCTTCTGGGAATGGCAGTCGTGGGAAACAGGCGGAGGTCGAAACAGATTGACGATCTGGAAAGATGGTCGCTCGCAGATCATGGTCGTGCCAGATGCCTACACCCGCGGCCACCCCGAGAGATTCCACGCGCGTCAAGGGTGGGTAATGCTCGAGAAACCTGGCGGCGTGTTTTTCGTCCGAGAGCCTGCATTTCCAAAAGATGTCGCTCAGGAAAAGTTTAGAAAAGCATTCGAAGCGAGGATTCATCGTCTCGAATCATTTCGCCCCGATTATGTGGATGGCAGTGGAACCCTGGTCGGGATTCAAATCGATGGTAAGCTAAAGGAAACCGTCATTCCCATGTTCCTCGACAAGAATCTGGGAAAGCGAAACAACAAGCGATTTCTTGCCGTGTCCGAGATACTCGCCGATTTCGATATCGACGCCTACGAACTGACGAAGTAGTAGGAGAAAAGCGAAAGCTACTCCGGGATCACTCGGTCAGTTCGCTGTCCAGGATCTCGTGGAGGAAGCGATCGATGGAGATGGGGTAGAACTTGACGTCTGGTGAGAGGATCAGCCCGGTGTCCAGGATCTCGCGCTGCGCCAGGTCGTCGAGGATGCGCTCGACGCGGCCCTCGGGGTCTCCCTCAGCGGGGCGGATGATGAGGTCCTCGCTCTCGATGACCGCGTGCCGGCGAGCGGCATAGCGGAAGGCAAAGACGCGCCCCAACAGCATCCGGTCCATGACCTCTGATTCGCCGAACACTTCCCCGTAGGTCTGCCCCTCGCCCGGCTGGATCACCAGGCGGGGCGAGACACGGATCTTCCCCCGGATCTCGACGGCGCGGCGCTCCATTTCCACGTCGGGTCCCACCAGGATATAAGGCAGCTCGTGATAACCGACCACGATACCGCTGATGGGCCTCCGCAGGACCCGGGTCTTCTCGAAGATCCCTCGCAGAAACGTAGGGTTATATGAACGGTCAAACATAAGAATCGGAGACCTGGTGGTTAATAAGCGCTTGAGCCAGCAGTGGGTCCCATTATCCACAGTTCGCAAATGCGCGTCAAGGTCGGTGGTCAACGAGCCATCACGAGAGTTTACCGGTAGTACTGGCTTTCGATGGGCAGATTGCAGGAAATCTGGGAGTTCCCTATGCTACACTGAGACGGGTCAGGTTCGGGGACAAGGATGAGGAGGGAGATGGTTCCCCAGAGGGTCCTGCTCGTCCTGATGGTCGCCTTCCTTCTGGGTGGAAGTAGCCCTGCCCGAGCAATGCACGAGTCGGGGTCCTGTGGACTCTCCTCGCCTGGGGACCCCTTCGGTCACAAGGAATTTATCGACATCGGCCAGCAATTCCTCGTCCGAAATGTCCGGATCGCCCGACATTCCGACGGAGTGGCGGTAGCGGGAGAGATCTACAACGGTCTCCAGGGGTTCTTCACCCCACCCCTCTTCAACGCGACGCTCTTCGATTCCGACTGCACCTACCTGGGGGCCAACAACTTCTCGATTGACAACTTCAAGTTCGGAACCACCCGACCCTTCCGGGCGATCGTTCCAGGAGTCGACTTCACCGAAGTAGCCACCTATCACATCGAGTACCGGGGATGGCCTGGAAACTAACACTCATAAGTCCTGTGTTTTGCCAGCGGGTACACTGAAACGTCCAAAGGAGATAGCATGAAAAGGTTCCGATTCCCTCTCAGGCCGCTGTCCCTCTTGAGGAAGCAAGAGGATTGAATGACTGGCAAAACCTGGATGATTTACGGTGCGTATGGTT
>JBHIBK010000465.1:0-1773 GCA_046759065.1 Thermoplasmata archaeon
TGATGAGGGAACCCGGCAGTCCCAACGAGCAGACGCTCTGGTTCGAGGACCTCCAGATGAACCGCTCGCGTACGTATACGGCGGAAGTCGTCTACACGCCTCTGGACGATGAAGTGAACGGGCAGGTGTGGGGTGCCACTCCGGCGTGGCTTCTATTCCACTCCGGCGGAACGGAGGTCGCCAGGCTGCATCACGTATTCAACGTGAGACACGAGGAGACGTGGACCTGGAGGGTGGACGATCTGTCCTCACAATTCCCGCAGGTCGCGGAGTACACTGTCTTCCTCAATGTCACTGACCCAGGCAGTGATGACCTGACGATCAGGCTGGAGCTCTCGACCGGCCTGGTCACGGAGATGGTTGTCTACTCCGGCGTTGGCCCGGACCCCTACCCGAGCCCCGAGGTGAAGCCCACCACTCTCAACTGGGTCTCCGAGCTGACGATAGAGGCTCGGTGTGTACTGCGCGTTGAGATCGCGGACGACGATGGCGGGCTCACAGAGCTTGTGCACTACTTCTAGCTCGCCGCTGAGGTCATCCTTAAGGCGGAGGAGTAGGCTTCTCGCCAAAACGATTATGAACGCTCTCACGTATCCCCTGAGCGGGACGGAGAATGGAAGGAGAAGTAGTAATCCTGATCGCGATCATGGCGATTCTGGCTGGAATTTTCGCCCCAATCATCCTCTATTCGTGGAGATTCGTGAAGGTCCCGCCCGACAAAGCCAATGGTGGTGTACGGCCCGAGGCGGATCGGCGGGAAGAGCTACCGCATAATCATCGGCGGCGCAAAGTTCATCGTGCCAATCGTGGAGGAGTACAAGCTCCTCACGCTGGATGTCAGGAACCTCGAGCTCGAAGTCATGGGCGTGCAGACGAACACCGCCGCAAGAGGCGCTGAGGTCGACATTCTTGCCATCGCGCAGGTCAAGGTCTCGAACGATCCCGAGCTGCTGGAGGTCGCCGCCGGACAGCTGCTACACAAGACCGATGAGGAGATCAACGAGATAGCGACGAAGGCACTGGAGGGGCAGGTCTACAACGTCTTCTCGACCCTCACTCTCGAGCAGATAGACGGCGACAGGGAGGGAACCGCGCAGCGGGTCCAGGAGAAGGCGGCGGCAGTGCTCGAAGAGATGGGAATGGAGATCAGGTCCTTCGCGATCAGGAAGGTCAAGTGGGAGTGACCTCTCGCCAAGACGATTTCACAACCTGGAGAGCTTCTTCAAAGACGATGGTCTCGGCTCCGACGAACGTTACTTCTCGATTCTGACCTCGTCGATGAGGTCAGTGGTTATCTCGAAGCAGTCGTCGCACATGTCCAACAGCTCGTCGTGCACAGCGCTCTTGGAGTAGAAAAGCTGCGTCAGGACCCCAGCGTCCTTTGCCGCCTGCACCGCCGGCACGAAGTCGCTGTCTCCGGTGAGGAGGACGGCTGTCTGTATCTGCTTGTCCCAGCTCATCCTCACCAGATCGACCGCGAGAAGGATGTCCACCCTCTCCTGCACGAACTGAGCACCGATGCGGCTCAGCTTGCCCAGCCTGACCTCGAACCTCGGGAGCCTCCTGAGGGTGAAGAGGAACCTGTCCGCCTTCGCAAAGCGTTCAGTCTCCTTCCGTGTCGGCGGGTGGCTCTGGTGTGGCATGCAGTTGTAGTAGTATGTCCTCAGGCGTTCCGAATCCTCGCAGAGCTTCTCGGACAGCTTGAGATAGTCTATTCGGCGCTCCCTGAAGGAGTTCTTGAGAACCTTGGCTGGGTAGCCGCCGTCGATGAAT
>JBHIBK010000466.1:0-1769 GCA_046759065.1 Thermoplasmata archaeon
CGACGGCGATAATCTAAGGCTAGAGAAGAGAAGGCTTCACTATGACAGTGCCCACGATTCCATCAGGCCATTTCAGCGCCAGCTCCACGCCGTGGGACCTGCTTCCGAAGGTCTTCTCCTCAACCCTTGCGTCGAGCTAGTCGCAGAGAACAGTGGGGCTAAACCGCGTGGTCTCCGGACTTGAAGTATTTGCCCTTGCCCGGTCGTCGTTTGTGTTTAATCTTCTTCGTCCACGTGTCTGAGAGTTCGGGGGTTATGGTGCTGACCTTCTCTCCTTGATCATGGGCTTCTCTGTCAATGAGTGGGCTGGTTGATCCCCTAGAGATGGTTGGATCCGGTTTCACAAGCCCTCCGCAATCTTGGCAGAAGTCAGGCGTCCTCGTCAACTCCTTCTCTGAACGGCACTTGACGCATGTACCCCACATTTCTACAGGACAGGAAAGACTGGGGCAACTCATATCTCATTGGGTCGTCCAGGGTCCATGCCATTCAGTGCGCTGCTTCAATTCAACTTTGCCACTTCTACGCGTGGCTCCTCGACCTATCTTGGGCTACCGTGGCTTCCTTTTTGTAGGCCATACTGAATCTATCTTACTATTGTGTGAGCTTTCCACGAGTTTCTTCTCGATTTCTACACTAGGAGTGGATGCTGTGAAGTTCGTGGTGTGGTGAGGATGTCCAAGAGATTCAGAGAGGAGGTCCTGAACGTCACTCTAGCGCAGCTTCTTGGAGATCGTGGGATTATCTCAGTTCCAGAAGTTATTCGCAAGTCTCGGCGTGGACGGAGGCTTCCTGACATAACTATAGCGGAGTTCTGGGGGATCCAGATCATAATCGAGGGTCGAATCGACGAAGGTGTTGCCGAAAGAACCCTTGAACAGGACGCCAGAAGTAGGATTGAGGAGGGCCTGTCTTCAATTTGCATAGCTGTCCTCTACCCTCCCGAGCTACGATCCGAAGACTTTGAGTCACTAGGCAAGGTGATGGCCACAGCTCAACTGCGTATGAAGGTGTTGACGGAAGTTGGGGACGGAGGTTGGGTCGAAGGGGGCTGGGTTGATGGCACAGTAGACACGCTGGCCGAGCTACTTCCCAGAACGTACGAGACACTCATACGGGAAGACGTAGTCACCAACGCAGTTGAAGACCTTGACGACGGAATTGGGGAGGCCGCCTTAGGAATCTTGGAGAGCAAGGCGAGCCCCGAGAGGATAGCCTCGATACTCGGCATACCGCTTCGAGAAGAAGAGAAGGAGCAGCGTTTCAGGCTGGCCAGGATTGCTTCACTTAGCCTAGCAAACGCCATGATATTCCAAGAGGTTCTGGCAGCCGGCAAGGGCAAGATATCGACGCTACGGGAAGTCCTGAATTCGACGGATCCTGTCGACAGAGTCATCGAGGCTTGGAACTACATACTGGACGAAATCGATTATGTACCTGTCTTTCGAGTTGCTCGGGACGTGCTTGTGTCCCTCCCTGCTGGTCCTCGCCTACAGCGATCTGTTGAGATATTGGGTGAGATAGCTCTCCGGATTGCATCCAACAGAGTTGCCCTGAGACATGACCTGATGGGTCGGATCTACCACAGACTCTTGATGGACGCCAAGTACTATGGTGCTTTCTATACCAGCATCCCAGCTTCGACTCTTCTCGTCAAGTTGGCTTTGGACAGGGAGTTTTGGTCTGTTGACTGGTCAGACCTAGAAAGAGTTCGAGAAATGCGAGTGGCTGATCTGGCGTGTGGCACTGGAACTCTGCTAAAATCCGCG
>JBHIBK010000467.1:0-1764 GCA_046759065.1 Thermoplasmata archaeon
CGGTTGACTGTTGAGAGACAACATTTCTTTCTCTGGCGTACTATCTGCACCTCGATCGATCGATGGGGGTGAGTCAGTGTTGGGTGTAGACGTTCTGATGCTCGACCGGCATCAGTCCATTCATCCATCGTTTCTCCATCTTAACCTTTCAGTCAAAGTGGAAAACGAGATCTCTTAGTCCTTCTGGATCCCTCGTCAAAGGAGTTGCCACAGCGGCGATAGCTGCTTTCACTTCCATGAACATAGCTCACCTAGCATGTTACGCCCCACCGTCTGTCTTTCCTTTTTAAGGTTGTCCCGGTCAAGACAGGATCGTGCACGCGTACTGCCAGAGGATCCAGTCGCGGTTACGAGCTCGAAACCCGATCTAGGATCGATCTGCCGCTTGCAATCCTTAAGAACCCGTTAGGATGGTTTACCGGTTATGCGTGGCCTGGTCCGTCAGTGGGCTCTGAAGAACGCGGTTGATCATGGAGGCAAGGCGCTGGAGGGACCGGTCATCTCCAAGGCGATCGGTGAAGACCTAGGGCTGAGGGGCAGGTTGAGGGAGCTCAGAGCGGTTGTCTCGGAGGTTGTCTCCGAGGTGAATCTTCTCTCGTTGGAGGAGCAGCGGAGGATGCTGACGCAGCTGGCGCCTGAGCTTCTCGAGAGGAGGAGGGTGGAGGAGAAGGCGCTGCCTCCTCTGCCGGGGGCTGAGATGGGGAAGGTGGTGACGAGGCTTCCCCCTGAGCCGAGCGGCTTCATGCACATGGGGCACGGCATGAGCGGGCTGCTCAGCTACCTCTACGCCCAGATGTACGAGGGAAAGCTGTGGCTGAGGTTCGAGGACACGAACCCAAGGAAGGTCAGTGAGGAGTACTATCTGAACTTCAAGAAGGGTTACAGGTGACTTGGGATAGAATGGGACTACGAGAAGAGGAACTCTGATGACATGGAGATCTACTACGACAAGGCGAGGGAACTGATCAGGGAGGGCTTCGCGTATACCTGCGGATGCCCGGTGGATGAGGTGAGGAGGCGGAGGAGAGACGGCGTTCCGTGTCGACACCGTTCTTCCACCCCGGACGTGGTTGTGGACGACTGGGAGGGAATGGTGTCAGGCAAGTTTCAGGAGGGCGAGGTGACGCTCAGGCTGAAGAGGAACATGAGAAGCGACAACACGGTGATGAGGGACCCAACGCTCTTTAGAGCTGTGCACCACCCTCACCCGTACGCCGGAGAGCAGTACAAGGCTTGGCCGACCTACGACTTCGCCGTCGCAGTCGAGGATGCGATCTGCGGGGTCACACACGTCCTGAGGAGCAGCGAGTTCGCTCTCCGCGACGAACTTCAAGAATACATTCGAAACCTGTTGCACCTGGAGAACCCTGTCATAATAGAGTACTCGAGGTTCAACTTCAAGGGCACCCCGCTCTCGAAGAGGAGGCTGAGACCCTTGGTGGAGGCTGGACTGGTCTCGGGGTGGGATGACCCCAGGATGCCTACCGTCGACGGAGTTGAGCGCAGGGGAATACTTCCCGAAGCGATCAGGGAATTCACCCTGACCCAGACCGGCATCACTCAGGCGGCCAGGGTCTATCACTGGGATCTGCTCTTCGCAGTGAACAGGAAGATCCTCGACCCAGTGACTAGGAGATACTACTTTGTTCCTGAGCCCGTGCCATGTGTTGTCGCCGATGCTCCTCGGGTTGCAGCCGTCCTCAAGAATCACCCGGACAAAGATCTCGGAACGAGAAGGGTCTCCACACACGGCCGCTTCTTTCT
>JBHIBK010000468.1:0-1763 GCA_046759065.1 Thermoplasmata archaeon
CGAGCCGGTTGTTCCCAAAGGTCTAAGGAAGCCTCGGGAATGGCTGGGCCCCCCGTTTGCCGGGAAACACTTTGTTCAGTTCATCACGCTGGACCAGAGGGATCGCTCACGGCCAACAATCGCTCGACAATGGGTTGAACACCTGACAGGCGCGATCCGTAAGCACGACCGCCACCATCTGATTACAGTTGGCCTCGTTCCGTGGAGCCTTGATCGCCCTGGTCTGACCTCCGGCTTCGTCCCGGAGAACATCATTGCAGAGCTCGACTTCCTCAGCGTTCATCTCTATCCTGAAAAGTCGGCGCTTGAGGAGGCGATGAAGACCTTGAAAGGTTTTTCCTTGGGGAAGCCGGTCGTTATTGAAGAGACCTTCCCGCTCAAATGTCCGCTCGCGGAGTTCGAGCAATTTGTGGACGAGTCAGAAGCAATCGCCACTGGATGGATCGGGTTTTATTGGGGCAAAACGCCCGAAGAGTGTCGCCGGTCGAGAGAACTCCGGGATGCCTTGATGCTTGGCTGGTTGGAATTTTTTGAGAAGAAGGCGAATGTGGTAGGACCGCGGCGGCCGCAGTGATGGGACATCACTCATGCAAATCTCGATGGCCTGTTCCTGTCAACGAAAGAAAGTCGCAACGACCAATGGGGACGACGTGTGGCCCGTCTCGCTGCCTATGGGCCCTTGACGCGCTGCCTAACTGTACCGTATAATGCCCCGTGGATAATGGGAAAGCTCCAATACCAGAAGCGGGCTCTACATCAAGGTACAAGCCCTGCGTGGGAAGGTGGAGATGAGAGAAGTGATGAGGGAGCGTACCAGGAGAAAAGCAAACGAACTGAATGGAAAGACTTGGACGCGGTATTCAATCTCGGTGTGGGCCGACATAAGGAAATCGGCGACCGAGTACAGCTTCAAGCATCCAGCAATGTTCCCTGTTGCGCTGGTCACTCGGCTGATCGAGTGCTTCATGAGAGCTGAGGACCGGGTTGTTCTGGACCCATTTATGGGGTCTGGGGCCACGTTGGTCGGGGCCAGCATGATGAGGAAGTACGGGATAGGCTTCGACGTCTGCAACAAATACGTTCGACTGGCGCAGAATAGGCTCGCGAACCTCGACTGGCTGTCGGAACGCGACTGGGAGATTCACAAGGAAGACGCCAGGCGTCTCCGCCAATTTTGCCAGCCGTGCAGCGTCGATTTCTGCGTTACATCGCCTCCGTACTGGGACATTCTATCGCAGAAGAGGAGCGCTGACTACAAGGCCATTAAGGACTACGCCGATGCAGAGGGTAATCTTGGAAAGCTCAAGAGCTACGAGGAGTTCCTCCGTGAACTTCTTGAGGTCTTCCGCGCCGTACTGGACGTGTTGAGGCCAGGCGGGTACTGCGTCGTCAACGTGATGGACATAAGGAAGAAAAGTAGATTCTACCCTTATCACTCTGATCTCGCCGACCGGATGGGTCGCATCGGTTTCGTCTACGACGACCTAATCATTTGGGACAGGAGGCACGAGTACAACAACCTTCGGCCCCTCGGTTACCCCACGGTGTTCCGGGTCAATAAGGTCCACGAGTTCCTCCTGATCTTCAAGAAGCCCGATCGCGGAAGACCGTAGCCTGCCCCGGGAACTTTTGATTATGAAGCGGCCCTTGATTGATCCCGACATAGCTTACCTGCTCGGAATGATCGTAGCACGGGGTACTTTCGTCTCCGCCAGGGGGGCAGGGGACCTCATTATAGCGCTGGATTTCAGGAACCTTGAGGC
>JBHIBK010000469.1:0-1760 GCA_046759065.1 Thermoplasmata archaeon
CTAGCCGCAACAAGTTGGAACGGCACTAGCCGAACACCCTGGCTAGACCCCCGCTCGCTCCGGCGGCGCCTCTCCCCACGGCCTACCGCCGCCTTCGGCGCCTTGTAGGCCAGCCCCTACAAGGCAGCGAGTCCAGATCCTACCGAAATCAAAGCCTCTCGCCGATACCGCCGGGGTGACCCAGCACCTAATATGACTCCAGAACAACCGAGAGACTTCCCAGGAGATGCAGGAATGGCTGATGAAAGCAGACAAGGAAAGGAGGGCACCGAAATGACCAGTGACAAGGCCCGACCGATCCGCGTTGTGGTCGTGGACGATTCGAAGATCATCCGAGAGCTGGTGGCAGCGATGCTGGCCGAAATCGAGGACGTCGAGGTCGTCGCCGAAGCGGCCGATGCCTGGGGAGGCGTCGAGAAGGTCCAGCAGCACGGGCCCGACGTGGTGGTCCTCGACATCAGGATGCCCGGGGGTAGCGGTCTCGGTGTTCTGGAGAAGATCAAGAGTTGGAAGACCAGCCTGGTGGCCATCGTGCTCACCAACTATTCGTACTCTTCTTACCGCAGTCGCTGCATGGAGCTGGGTGCGGACTTCTTCTTCGACAAATCAAAAGAGTTCGAAAAAGTAGGAGACGTCGTGAGAGATTTGCTGCGCAAGAGGCCCAAAACGACTCCCTCCTCCGACTAGACCATGGAGGTTGCTTAACCATGGCCCCGACGATGAACAACACGAGCACTCATCGACCCGTACTTTTGTTGATCCTCATTATGACGGCCGTCGCAGTGGGCGTCGGAGGCATAGCAGGATATGCCTTGTACGCAACCGCGTTTGAGCAGCAGCGCGAGCGCCTGGTTGAGCTCGCAGACAGCCAGGCGCATCTGATACAGGCAGTGACGCGAATCGAGGCGCAATACGGTTTGGATGACTATCCAGGTGGTGCCTTTGCCGCCCCGCTCTCGCAGATCATCGAAGCGCACGAGAAGTTCCAAAGCTTCGGGCAAAGCGGCGAGTTCACCCTGGCGAGACTTGAAGGAGACCAGATCGTTTTCCTGCTGAGCCACCGCTATGGGGGCTTGGCAAATCCAGAGCCAGTCCCCCTGGATTCGCAGAACGCTGAACCCATGCGTCGGGCCCTGAGAGGAGGAACAGGAACTCTGATTGGCCTCGACTACCGAGGGGAGAGGGTGTTGGCGGCCTACCATCTCTTGCAGGATCTGGGCCTAGGCATCGTTGCCAAGATCGACCTCGCAGAGGTACGGGGCCCTTTCATCAGGACGGGAATACTCGCCGGCAGCGCTTCTCTATTACTTATCTCCCTGGGGTCCGTGTTGTTCCTGCGTATCGGGAACCCGATGGTTCAACGTCTCAAAGAGAGTGAGAGGAAGTATCGAACCCTCGTCGAACAAATCCCGACGGTCACCTACACCGCTTTGCCGGACGATGTCTCGACTACGCTCTACATCAGTCCCCAGATCGAGGAGTTGCTCGGGTTCACTCCGACTGAATGGGTGAAGGATCCAGATCTATTCGTCAGGCAGCTCCACCCTGAAGACCGCGCCAGAGTTATGGACGGGATCGCTGAGAGCCGCAAGAGGGGCGATGCCTTCAACTCTGAATTTCGAATGCTGGCCCGCGACGGCCGTGCGCTGTGGTTTCGGGACGAGGCACGGATGATGAGAGACGAGGCCGGGAGGCCGCTCTTTCTCCAGGGCGTGATGCTCGACATCACCGATCGGAAGCGGAGGCAAGACTCCGAAGAG
>JBHIBK010000470.1:0-1749 GCA_046759065.1 Thermoplasmata archaeon
GCCCCGAGCAGGTTTTCGAGAACGCGCATCAGCTTCACCCAGTGATACGCCCTTTCGAAGTGGTGTCGCTCTCGTTCTTATGGTCTATGTCAGTTCGCCTTTCAGATAGGCGTCCGTGACCGATACTATCTCTGCATCACAAAAGACACCCAGAGGGAGGATTTCCGGCAGTACCACCGGTCTGTAACTATCGGTTCGACCCATTGTCGTGCCGCTCTTCACGTGCTCGGTTGTCATCACTTTGAAGACCGATTCAACGAATGAACTGTTCCTTTCCTTGCTGATTCGAGACCTCAGCTTTGTCAGTTCCCGCGACCTTTCCTTCGATTTCCAACCTGGGACCTTCTCATCCATCTCGAAGGCCGACGTACCCTCCCGCGGAGAGAATCTTGTCACGTTGATTATGTCGGGTCGGACCTTCTCCATCAATTCGATAGAGGCGCGGAATTGCTCTTCCGTCTCACCTGGAAAGCCCGTAATGATGTCTGTGGAGATGGTGGAGTCAGGGTGTTGAGCTCTGAAAGTGTCGCACACCTTGATGAAATCATCCACTCGATATCTTCTCCTCATCTTGCTCAACATCTCATCATCACCGCTTTGTACAGGTACATGGAGGAACTTGTAGACCTTCTCAGATGCGAATGCGTCTATCGTCTCAGAGAGAATCGGCAGTAAGTTTGTGATATTGGCCATACCTATTCGGATTCTGAATTCTTCCTCAAGTGAGGAGACCTTGCTCATAAGGCTTGGGAGGGAAGATCCAATGTCTTTTCCATAGGCCGCGGTGTCTTGTGATGTCAGTCGGATTTCTTTGTAACCCTCCGCA
The DNA here is from genome assembly GCA_046759065.1 of Thermoplasmata archaeon. Classification (GTDB taxonomy): domain Archaea; phylum Thermoplasmatota; class Thermoplasmata; order RBG-16-68-12; family JAGMCJ01; genus JAGMCJ01. Next base: position 827 of record JBHIBK010000470.1, read on the forward strand.
ATCCTCTTCTCGGCAATAGTCACTATTTCGGTCTCTGGATAGCTCTTCAGCGACCCCCTTGCCAGCCTAGTGATGCAGTAGTTGCATTGTTCGGTGCACCCCTGGCCTATGGGCACTATCGCGTCGATCGAATCGTAGAGAATCGCCCTTTCTTCCTGTCCTTCTCGAGAAATGTCCGACGTTTCCGCAACTTCGCTCAGAACCTTGTCAACGTCTCCTGGAGAGATAAATACGGCATCGGGAGCAACGTTCCTAACCTTTTCCTTCATGATCGAGGCCATGCATCCTCCCACCAAGACTGGCGTCTTTCTCGCTTCCAGATCTCCAATCCTCTTCAACATCCTGCGCTCGGTGGACTCAATCACACAACAGGTCAAGATCAGCGACGCATCCGCCTCTCTCGGGGAGACGATCTCGTGCCCCTTGTTCTCCAGCAGCTCTTCCATTATCCTGGACTCGCCCTGGTTCATTGTGCAACCGTAAGCTTCCACCGATATGCGCATCGCTATGCCATTCCAAGAAACGTATTTGAGAATGACGGTAAGCATACCCCAACTTTTAAGAACGCTCTGTGCATTATTTCCAAAGTCCGATGACCACCGTTGATGATGCGAAGAAGGCGAAGGGCCTTGCCGTCAACAGGGCAAAGGCAGCCAAGTATCTAGCCAAATCGGCCAAGCTGGAGCTCAAGTGCAAGAAGCTTGAAGCGAAGATCGCAAAGCTCAGAGCCAAAGCTAAGGATTATGAAAACAGGGCTAAAGAAATTCACAGGGGCGGGACCGTCTAGAACCCGACCCATCCTACTCTTCTGTTTCTTCTCTCTCTTCTAGTGCAGGAGGTTCTGGTGCTCTCTCAACACCAAACCTATTCTCCATCTGCCAGCATTCCTCAACATACCGACAGCGCAGTACCAGAGAGAGGGT
>JBHIBK010000471.1:0-1747 GCA_046759065.1 Thermoplasmata archaeon
CTCCTCGTCGAGAAGGGCTACGATGGCCTGTCCGTGGGCGCGGTCGAGAAGAAGATGGGCATACGCGGTTCGACCACGGCTCAGCTGACATTCGAGGAATGCAGGGTCCCGGAGGAGAACGTCCTTGGAAACGTGGGAGAGGGTTTCATAGTCGCGATGCAGACCCTGGATCTCGGTAGGGCGGTCGTCGGGGCGGGTTGCGTCGGCGGTGCCACAGCTGCGTTGGAGGCGAGCGTTGAGCACGCCAAGCAGCGGGTCCAGTTCGGCGAGCCCATAGCACAGAAGCAGGCCATACAGTTCAAGATCGCGGACATGGGGACGGAACTTCACGCGGCGAGGCTGATGGTGTACGACCTGGCGGAGAGGATTGACCGGGGCGAGCGGATCTCGAGGAAGAGCGCCATGGTGAAGGTGTTCTGCTCCGAGATGCTCCACAGGGCTGTCAACCACGCACTCCAGATACACGGCGGCATGGGATACAGCCAGGAGCTGCCCATCGAGAGGATGTACAGGGACGCGCGCATAACGGAGATCTTCGAGGGGACGTCAGAGATCCAAAGATGGATCATCGCCGAGGACATCCTCAAGAGAGGGGTGGGACTCTAGTTGCGGATAGCCGTCTGTCTGGTCATGATACCCAAGTTCGAAGATACATTCGTGCATCGCAGGACGGGCGAGCTCAGGGCGGTCCCGGCATTGGTGAACCCGGCGGACGAGAATGCCCTGGAACTCGCTCTTTCCATCAAGGATTCGGACGTAGCCGATGTCGTCGCGATTTCTTGCGGCGCTGAATCGAGCGGGAGCATACTCAGAAAGGCGATCGCGATGGGATGCGACCACGCCTATCATTTGATGGATTCCAGATTCGAGAACTCGGATTCGCTGGCGACCGCCAGAATACTGGGGGAGGCCCTGAAGAGGATTGAGCCCGACCTTGTGGTCTGTGGATCTGAGGCAATCAACGGCGGTCAGACCGGTCCAAGAATCGCTGAGCATTTGGGTTTCTCGCATGTCATCGAGGTCATCGAGTTTCTGGCGGGCGATCCCCCAAAGGTGAAGAGGAGGCGGGAAGACGCTGAAGAGATACTGGAGTTGAGCCTACCCGCTCTGCTGACAGTGCCCGCCGAGATCAACGTTCCCAGAACACCAAAGGCGATGCAGATAATGAGGGCCCACAGGGAAGGCGTCCTCACGACCTGGGGATTGGATGATATTTGCCTCGACGCATCCGATGTGGGTGAGAATGGTTCCAGCTTGAGGATCGTGGAGACGTACGAATGACGGAGACCTACGTCGACCCGGAGAAGTGCAACGGATGCGAGTTGTGCTTGCAGATCTGCCCCGTGAACGCGATAGTCCTGCGGGACAATATCGCTGTCATCCAGGAAGCGTGCACTGATTGTGGACTGTGCCTGGACGCTTGCCCCGAGGAAGCAATCGAGACGAAAGAGGTCGAGGAGGTCGAGTATCGCGGGATCCTTCTTTACTCCGAGGTCATGGAAGGCAGACCGGATGTCGGGACGCTTTTGGCCTTGGAGAGGACCAGGGAGCTTGCCAGGGAGCTGGGGGTCTACGTCGATGCGATCCTGGCGGGAACAGAAACTCGGGATGCAGCGCAGGAACTCGTCACCTACGGAGCAAACAAGGTGATAGTCGCTCAAAGCGGTGAGTTCTCGAAATACGACACTCAGAATCTCTTGACACTGCTCACGAAAGTGATAGACTCCAGAAAACCCGAAGCGGTTGT
>JBHIBK010000472.1:0-1742 GCA_046759065.1 Thermoplasmata archaeon
AGAAGGCTAGTGGTCTGTAGTCCCTTGCCAGCATGAGGATGGTTGTGAGGATGTTGAGGCCGTCTCGAAGGGGGTTGAGCTTTCTCTTCCCTGCTCTGGGGCGGTACGCCACAGGCACTTCGGCGATCCTGGCTCCAGCCCTCCTCGCCTCCCCCAAAACCTGTGTGGAGAGGGGCATCCCCTCCGAGGAGAGATCCATGCATGAGTACAGTTCGCGGCTGAACGCCTTGAACCCGGACTGCGTGTCATAGACACTAACCCGCAGCGCTCCTCGAGCCAACCAGGACAGAACTCTGTTGCCTAGCTTGTTGAGCCATGACATAGCCCCGCTATCCATGCGGGGGAACCTGTTGCCGACCGCCAAATCCGCCTCGCCCTCCCTGAGGGGAGAGGTCACTGCTGGGATGTCTCTTGGGTCGTAGGAGGCGTCGGCATCCATCGTGACTAAGACATCGGCGTTCATGGCCTGAAAGGCATGGCTGAAACCCGATATGAGAGCGTCGCCGTAGCCCTCGCCCCTCTGGAAGATCACATGGGCGCCCTTCAGCCGAGCTAAATGCACAGTTCCGTCCGTGGAACCCCCATCCACGACAAGAACCTCATGCCTCATGGCAGACAAACAAGTGCGTATACCCTCCAAGACACCGCCTATTCCCTCCTCCTCGTTCAGCGCAGGCAGAACTACCACGATCACAGGATCCGCAACCCCTCCCGCCCCTTCACCGATGCCGGCTAACAGCTTAGAGTCAGAGACCAACCCAACCACGATACGACGAGAAATGCTAAAGTCTCTTTCTCAACGAAGGGGGCATTCATCGCATGAGACCAGAATAGGTATCTCCCCTGTCTTCAGGCTCGACTGCGCGACCTTGAACGGGATCCCGGTGCTCACACCGATGCCAATCCTCGAAGGCACAACCTCCCACAGGACCCTCCCAAAGTCCTCCTACAACACCTGATCCAACGTCCCCTCGGTAGCCTCTTTCTCGTTCGACGTCAGACTCACATCGACAGTCTCAGACTTGGGAACAGGCAGATATCTACCTGGCCGACAAGTCCTTGACCTCTCCCAGTCTATCCAGCAAGTCACCCAGGCTGCCCGCCCAGATCCTGCGTGCCTTCGCGGTTCTCAGAATGTGTTCGTATGTGATCCTCTCCTCCCTCGACGAAAGCCAATCCTGATGGAAGTCGAAGGTGATCAACCGATTGTCTTTCCCCCTGGAATCCATCAGCTGGTCTACCATTCTGATGACCGTTGCCAAAGGGACGAAGCCCGAGTTGAAGACGGCCGAATCCATGAAGTTCAGAGGGAACACGACGAGCTGTCCCACACGGAAGGGTTGATCATCGATGACTCGAACCGTACTTCCATAGGTCGAGTCGTACTTGAACCCCACCTCCTGCTGAAGACCCCACGTTCCTCTCGTCCAAGCCAGGTAGTGGTGCCTGACTCCCACCACATCGTGTCCTACTGTGTCTTCAAGCCTCTCCTTCTCCTGAGCCAGCACTCCCATAGAGTGCGCGCTCTCTATGCTCGCGTGCAGACCGATCTCCCACCCCGCTGAATCTAAGTCTCTAATGACTCGCTTGAGATAGGGTGTAAAGGGATATCTGCTCTCGTCAACCCTGAAGAAGAAGGTCGATCGAACGCCATACCTGACCTCAAGGGCACAGATCTCGGGAATATGCATCCAGTTGTAGTCCCTCATTGCCATCTTCCGGACAATAGTTCTCGGAGTGAG
>JBHIBK010000473.1:0-1742 GCA_046759065.1 Thermoplasmata archaeon
AGTAGTCAGGGAGCATTGTCTGTCCATCTTCTGCAAGCTCTTTCAGCATGTCCGACAGCCCTGGCTCGTACCGAGGGTTGCCAATCATCATGGACTCGAGGTCCTCCAGACCGTCCATAAGGCCGAGGATAGCAAGCTGGGGCTCGTCGTTCCGGATGTAGTCTAGCGCGGTGGAGTACGGGGGGGAGTTCACTATCCCGTCAACAGAGGCGTCCGGTATGGATTCCATGTGGCGCGAGTCTTCGGTGAAGCAGATGGCCTTGCCCGGAGGGATGCCCAGGTTCCGATCGAGTTCTAGGAACAGACGAAGACGGAGACAAAGGTCATTCAGCCGTGCCTGGAGAACCTCCACGAAGCTTGCTGAGGTTCTCCGGAAGGCGTCACTGATCGCGCCACTAAGCAGGAGCATCAAGAAGTCACGGATGGGTCCACGGTCCCATCTTTCAAGAAGAAGCCGAGCAGCTACCATCTTTCTCAGTGTGCTACGACGATTCTTCATCGCTCCCTTCACGCGATGCGGAAGCCCGGCAGTGACTGACTCGAGTCGCGCAAAGTCGACCTCACTCGAGAGGAACCGCTGTCCCTCGTCCCCTCGGTCGATCTGCCTAGATGCCCTGCGGAAGCCATCCATGAAGATGGATACTGATGCGAGCAGGTCCTCCAAGGGAATTAAGAGCGACTGGCACTTGACGTTCGTCATCAGCGTCGAAAGGGGGTTTATCTCAACTCCCCGGGCATCCAGCCCCACCAGGACCGCCTCGACGAGCAGGGTCCCGCTCCCTGCAAAGTTATCGAGGATAGTTCCTGCATCTCCCGGATTGACATAGTTGATCAGAGCTCTAGCCATCCGCGGATGGAACTTCCCCTTGTAGGGATGCATGTAGTGCGTCAGGTGAAGGGAGGGTTCTGAGCGGAGGGCAAAGTAGTCTTCGAGACGGCGACCGACGCGCATCGTTTCCGTGGCGGGGAGCCTGTAGAAGTCACATGTCGGATAGCGGAGAAGGGTCCTCGTGTTCATAAGCAGCTCGTCTTCGTTACGACTAAGCTTCGAAATGTATTCGGACTTCTCCAGGAAGAACTGGTGGGTGATGAAACGCATTGCATAAATGCTGTCTCCGCTCGCTATTTGCCAGTTCACGCCGAGACTCCCCCTTGGGAAGGCCCCGCGAGGGCTGAAATCCCGGGTCGGGTCTTCCACGAGGGCGAGATACTCTCGAGTGTAAGCCAGGCGACGACTGAGTTTCCAGAAATCGGGAAGCGCTTCTGTCACGCCATAGTAGCCTTGAACTCTCCCGTAGGGAGGCTCATAGGTTAGAGTGTCAAAAAGCCCAATCGGCGCAGAGTCTTCCACCTCGAAATCAAGAGATTGCGCGTATCGCAGAGGCTCCCTAAGGACTTCTTCGGCGAAGTTCCGTACCGCTCGGACGGGCCCGAAGAGAGACTCCAGCTCCATGCGGGCCAGGTCCTCTGCCTCATGCTCGTCCTTTATGCTGTTGAACAGCTTGAAGTACAGGTGGAATCGCGCCATGAATGCTTCCTCGGCTCACAGACCTTCTTCGGGTTCCCTTCTCCTTTACCTTCTCCTTGAACTCCTATTCACCCTATAAAACCCGAGGGAGGAGGTGACTAAAACTACTTCGGCTGCATGTACAGTAAGTGACGCTCCTCCTCATATTATCTAATCCACGAGGTAGGGTGACAACCAAGATTTCAGCTGCTCGTTAGTCGCCGCGCAGACGCCT
>JBHIBK010000474.1:0-1742 GCA_046759065.1 Thermoplasmata archaeon
CCCCTCCTGGGCACGAGACCCTACCATGAGCATGGGAACCCGGAGCATCTCTAAAACCTATCTTCTCACACAAACTGTAGCAGGAAAAGGCGGACAAGGAAGCCGTTGGTTGACTCCCCCCTTATAAATCGGATTTCTCGAAGACCCGAGAAAAAGGCCGTCCGCGATTCAAGTGATCTGCGGTCCAGGCATGGCTTGAAGGCAAAGACCGCGCGGAACAACAGGAAGAGAAAGGGCTCATCCCTATGGCACGCGGCTACTTCCTGGGAAAGCCAAGATCGGACTAAGACACTCTGATGTCCCGAGATTAGGTCCTGGTAGCGACATTCTATCCCTCAATCGCACCATACCGTCCCCGGAGATTCCATGCTGCCTGTTATATTGCTCCAAAGACTCCAAAGGAGCCGCAGCCGCAGTAGCCCCACAAGATCAGTGCCCTGAAGTTTGTTCACTAGTCGTCCTGACTGGAAGCCAAGCAGAAATTGGTATTATGCCACTAGAATTCCACTGACCTGACAACTTTTCGGTCCGCTACCGTTTCCTATTGGCTTTTCGCCCTCGCGAGGTATCTCTGGAACAGCCAATCAAAGAAGGCCTTAGCGAACTCCTGGTCGTCGGTGATTTGCCTATAGAACCTAAAGTTTGAGTTGATCATTTCTTGGAGCTTGTCATTCACCACATGGTCAAAGGTCAAGCGGGCATTCTCAGGTGGGTTAACCCGCACACTGGCCTCCAGCGCCGCATCCCCCGCTAGCTTCTCCTCCAACTGCTTAATGAAGACCCTGTCCTCCTCCGTAAAATCAGTGCCAAACCGCTCGTTCAGCTCCTGAATGATTTGCGATAGCGGCTCAATTTCTTCCTGCGAAGGAGGATAACTCCCCTTCGCCGCCACCGGCTCTATTTCTTCTGTTCCACGTTGCAAGGATATCTCTCCACTACTGGTCTTCTGGAGTCGGTATGATTCCATATCCACGTTCTGCTGAATTTCAACTGGGAGCTTCTCCTGTGATACTGGTAACTTACGAGCAAGCAACCGAGCGAAAACATAGAGTTTTTCGAGGTCCGGATCGACAAAGCTGATTACCTGGGAGAGAAAGGCGTACAGACGAATGTAATCTTCAAGATGGCCGCGGAACTCAGACATGTCATCCTCACTTGTGCCTTTGTAGCGGTCAATGACAGGAGCTAAAGCCGCATGGAGCTGGTCCTGAGTTCCCTTGGGACTAAAAAATATTTCGGCAAATTGGTTAACCTCAGTCTCACTGTATAGATGGAATCCCTCCAGCCTGGTCTGGATGTCGTAAAGCAGATTCGGGTCCGTGCCTTGTTTCAGCAAAATCCTGTCGTAGTAAGGCTCAAAGGCCTTTTGGATCTCATCCGCCTCGTTGGCAAAGTCCAGGACCATTGTCTCTTCCTTGTCAGGATTCACACGGTTCAGACGTGATAGCGTTTGAACGGCATGAACCTCTCCCAATTTCTGGTCTACGTACATGGTATATAAAAGCGGTTGATCGAAACCGGTCTGGAACTTATACGCTACGATGAGCAACCAGCGCTTTAAACCTGTGCCCTTTTTCTTCCAGGTACCGATCGACCTCTAGCTTATAACAGACTGCGTGGAGCCGGGAGCGTGTGACGATCATCGCTTTTGCTTTTCCGCCAATTCGGGATGCCACGCGTTCGGCAAAGTGATCGACCATAATCGCCACCTTCTTCTTCCTCCGCCTCCTCCAGGCTACCTG
>JBHIBK010000475.1:0-1741 GCA_046759065.1 Thermoplasmata archaeon
GCAGTCCAGCTCGTACGCCAAACGATAGACCTCCGCAATGTCCTCCCGCGTCGCGTCATGGCTGAAATTGACAGTTTTTGAGACCGCGTTGTCTGTATGTTTCTGGAAGGCTGCCTGCATCCTGATGTGCCACTCCGGGGCAATGTCATGAGCAGTAACGAAGAGCCGCTGGAGGTGCTCTGGAACCCCTTTCACCCCGGTCAGCGACCCCCGGTCAGCGATCTCTCCGATGAGATCCTTAGAGTAGAATCCTTCTTTCTCCGCCCTCTCTTCGAAAAGCGGGTTGACCTCTATCAGTTCGTCCCTGTCAAGAACCGTTCTCTTGAATGCCACCGCGAACAATGGTTCGATACCACTCGAACAGCCCGCGATTATGCTTATTGTCCCGGTGGGCGCGATCGTGGTCGTTGTAGCGTTTCTGATCGGCGGGCCGTCCTTGTACGTGCTCTTGTCGAAGTTGGGGAAGGGACCGCGTTCTTTGGCCAGCTCCAACGATGCCTTCTTCGATTCTTTCTCTAGGAACATCATTATCTTTTCTCCCAGCTCGACCGCATCCAGGGAGTCGTACGGGATGCCCAGCTTGATGAGCATGTCAGCGAAGCCCATCACGCCGAGACCAATCTTTCGGTTCCCGAGGGTCATTTCTTTGATTTTCTCGAGCGGGTAATTGTTCATGTCTATTACGTTGTCCAGGAAATGTACGGCCGTTCTGATGGCCTTTCCGAACTTCTCGTAGTCAATCTCGCCATCCCCTACCATCTTTGACAGGTTGATCGACCCAAGATTGCACGATTCGTACGGCAGCAGGGGTTGCTCTCCGCACGGGTTGGTGCTCTCGATGGCCCCAAGAGAGGGGGTAGGGTTACCGGCATTCAATCGATCCAGAAAGACGATGCCTGGCTCGCCGTTGGTCCAGGCCATCTCGACAATGAGCTCGAAGACCTCTTTCGCCCTCAAGCCTCCGGTTTTCTTGCCTGTCCGTGGATTTATCAGATCGTATTCCCGGTCCTCCGCGGCCGCCTTCATAAAGTCCTCGGTTATTCCCACCGAGATGTTGAAGTTGGTGATGGCTCGGTTGTCCTGCTTGCAGGTGATGAAGTCCATGATATCGGGGTGGTCCACCCTGAGAATGGCCATGTTGGCTCCTCTCCTGGTCCCGCCCTGCTTCACAGCCTCGGTCGCGGCGTTGAAGACCTCCATGAAGGATATGGGGCCACTCGAGACACCTTTGGTGGAGAGTACCACGTCGTTCTTGGGCCTCAGGCTGGAGAAGGAGAACCCTGTCCCTCCTCCGCTCTTGTGAATGAGTGCCGTGTTCTTCAGGGCCTCGAATATGCTTTCCATGGAATCCTTGATCTCCAGAACGAAACAAGCGGACAACTGCTGCAGTTCCCTGCCCGCGTTCATGAGCGTGGGGGAATTCGGAACGAACTGCAGACTCGCCATTAAGTCGTAGAGCTCTCTTGCAACCGCCTTCTCATCCGCCATGGGATTGTAGAGAAGGTCAGCTCGAGCGATGTTCTTGGCCGTCCTCCAAAACATCTGCTTCGGGGTCTCAATCACTTTTCCGTCCGCATCCTTCTTGAGATACCTCTTCTCCAGTACCGTCATAGCATTTTCAGTAAGGCCCGGAACGCCCTCGACCGCCGATTGCTCGGAGTCCTTCTGCAGATGTTTTCCTGCGGTCTCCATCAACTCACGTCCGACTTTATGGAACGGGTTCGCAGGTCAGTGACGAAAT
>JBHIBK010000476.1:0-1740 GCA_046759065.1 Thermoplasmata archaeon
TATCTCTGTCATCCCTTTGATGGACTCCATGAGGACCTCGTCGGCAACCTTGAAGGCTGCGTCGATAGGCAGTCTCGGAACGAGTTCCAGGAGCCTGTCGTTGTATATTACGATCGTTGTATCGCAGTGCCTTCTGAGCCTATCTAGGCCTCTCCTGGCGACTTCCGTTCTCTGTTTCCCTTCCGCCTGGAAGGGCATCGTGACCACGCCCAAAGTCAGGCAGCCCTGAGTTTTTGCAACTCTCGCAACGAAGTGCGCCGCTCCGGTTCCTGTGCCTCCACCCATCCCTGCGGTCACAAATGCGATGTGCGCTCCTCTCAGGAATTCCCTTATCTCTTCCTCGTTCTCCTGCGCGGCCTGCTCACCCACCTCGGGGATGGCGCCCGCGCCGAGCCCCTTGGTGAGCCGCTTTCCTATCAGCATCTTCTTCGGTGAGTGAATGGAAAGAAGGTGCTTTGCATCAGTGTTGAGGGCCATGAGCTGGGCACCTACGACACCAGCATCACTGAGTCTGTTGATGGTATTGGACCCTCCACCGCCGCAACCAAGAATCTTGATGCTAACATGAAGGGACTTCACTATCTCTTCCAGCTCTGAGTCCGCAACCGAGACGACCGGAGTCTCTACCGCCGGAGTCTCTTCCTCGCGCTTCTTTTCCTCTTCGTGTCTCGACAAAGCAGTATCCACTATTGACTTCATTTCTCATCCCATCCTATCTGGGTGAATATGATTATGGATATTTAAAATTATGCGGATGGCTCGGATGGAAAAGGCTTGCCCACGGACTGTCTAGTCCCGCGAACCTTCTGGGAATTCCACCCCGCACGCAGGACACGAGGGGACGTCTTCGTGGAAGGTCTCACCGCAACCGGCGCATTGGTAGAGAACGTCGCTTTCCCCGACATAGAGAACACCGCACGAAGTGCATGTATCGCTCTCCTGTCCCTGGAATTCCCCACACTGCGGACAATAGAACCCCAGGATCGCCTCGTCAGAGAACTTCGCCCCGCATGCGCAAGACCTTGAATCGAGATCGAGCTCCCTCATACAGAGTGGGCAGATGAAGACCCCCTCCTCCAGGAATCTGACACCGCAAGACTCGCAGAAGACTGCATCCTTCGGGACCATTGAGCGGCATTCTGGACAGAGCAACGCATTGTCGATTTCTTCATCGGAGAAGATAGCACCGCACTCGCACAACTCTTCCTCCTCACCCACGAATTGCATGCAACGGGGGCACTGAAACCTCACGGCCTCCAACTCAGATTCGAGTTTCTTCCTCAGCTCCTTGAATGTCTCTTCGGATATCTCTCCAAGCAGTAGCCTCTCCTCGAGCAGTTCGAGCTTTTCCTCGGAAGTGAGCCTGAGTTTCGGAATCGGAATGCTCTCCAGGTCGACTTCAGGCTCTTCTTCGGTCCTGATTCCGGGAACCATCATCCGATCTTCTATCCGAGCCCCGCAGTTCGGGCAGTTATCGAGCCTTGATGCACAGCTCACGTGAAAGACCTTGCCACAGTCGCACTCGGATAATGCCAAGCCTTGTTTCAGATGACCCAGACAGACACTGCAAATCGAGATTTCTTCAGCTTCCTTCCTCAGGACCTGGGGCTTTCCGCACCGCTCAATCGGTCTGACCAAAGAGTTCTCATTCAGACGTGTCATTCTCTCCCCCAAAGCTGCAGAAGAGTCGCTGAGAATCATCGACTTACAGTACTAAAAGCCTTCCGCACAGGAAAGAAT
>JBHIBK010000477.1:0-1739 GCA_046759065.1 Thermoplasmata archaeon
GGCCATGACTGAGAAGATGGCCAAGAGAGAAGGCTTCGGTGACATTCTCGCCGAGAGCACTCGGGCCGCCAAGAAGCTCGGCAGGAAGTCCAAGGACTATCTGATAGCGGTCAAGAACCTCCCGCAGAGCGACCCGCACGATGTGCGCTACATCAAGGCCTTCGCGCTCGGGATCGCAACCGCATCAAGGGGGGCCGATCACCTGAGAAGCAGGCCCACACTCGAGATATTCCTGAGACTTCCGCGCGAGGTGAAGGAGCGCATATACGGCAAGGGCGTTTCTCCCGACCCGACGTCATACAAGGGAAAGGAGAGGACGGTCTACTTCTCGGACAACATATTCGCCGTTGTGGACTCCCTCGGCATCTGCAAGTTCATCTGCCATGGGTTCAACAGCCCCCACTTCATCGACTATCCGAGGTTTGGGGAACTGATAGAAGCGGCAACGGGGATGAGATACGGAAGGAGAAGGCTCGAGAGTGTCGGGAAGAGGGTCGTGGACACCGAGAGGCTCTTCAACATCCGCGAGGGACTGACGAGAAGGGACGATACGCTGCCCAAGCGTTATTTTGACGACCCCATGCCCCTTGGGGTGACGAAGGGTCACAGGATTGAGAGGGAGGAGTTCGACGCTCTTCTGAGCCGATACTACAAGATGAGAGGCTGGGACGAGGATGGGATGCTGTCATCCTCGCGGGTCGAGGAGATCGAGAGCATAGGAGGGTTGCGGTGAAGGTCCTCAGCTTCTATCCGGAGAGGTGCACGGGCTGCAGGGAGTGCGCGATGGCATGCTCTCTCGTGAAGTTCGGCGAGTGCAATCCGCGAAAGTCCGCGGTGACGGTGATCAGGGACGAGTTCAGGCGGTACGAGTACGCTGTCTACTGCCTGCAATGTGATGAGCCGGTCTGCGAAGCGGTATGCCATCAGAACGCCTACTCGATCGAGGACGGTGTGGTTGAGCACGACGATGACAGGTGCATTCACTGTCGCCTTTGCGCGGCGATGTGCCCGTATTCTGCCATCACGGTCCATGGGAAGGACATCGTGAAGTGCGATTTCTGCGGAGGAGACCCAACTTGCGTCAAATACTGCGTCACGAACGCGCTTGTCTTTGGGGAAGAAACGAAAGAGATGGCGCTGAGGCGCAAAGAAATGGTCGAGAGGATACTCGGGTCGTCCTAGGAAGACGACGCTCTGAGATGTGAAGGCCAGCGGCTCCCGGTCACGTTCTTGGCGGACCGACCAAAGTGGAAGAAAGGAACCTATCACCCAATATGTCATCCTGGAACTCCGAAATGTCCTCGCCCTTCTGCATCAGGCTCATCATGTAGCCAGCGTTCGCAAGTGTTCCGACGAACTGAAGTCCCGCCAGTTTACCATCTCGCAGAAGAATCTTCTTCACCGCGCGATTGGTTTCGAACCTAACCTCCCGCAAGCTCTTGTCTTCAAAGGAGGCCATACCCATGGAAAGAGCGGACGTGCCGAAGACGTCGATGATGTTCACGGTGAAGGAGCCGCTGAACGTCGATTCCTTGCCGGCGATGTTCTCCCCGGCGATTCGTCCTTGCAGAACGGCGTTGGGCCAGATGGCGTTGATCATTCTCCTTTCCCGCAATGGGTCGAAGGACTCCGTAGCGTCTCCCGCCGCGTAGATGTCCCGCCTACTCGTCCTCATACTCTCGTTCACCAAAATGCCCGTGTTCTTGCTGATGCCCGATCCCGCCAGGAACTCGATGTTA
>JBHIBK010000478.1:0-1736 GCA_046759065.1 Thermoplasmata archaeon
GCCGTTCTCGCGGACCAGGTCGGCTCCAGTGAGGTCCTCGTCTTTCGAGCGGATTCTTCCGGCCAGACCGTGGATCTGGGCGATAGCGCCACCTACAGATGGATAGTCTTCAATAATGGCAGTTCGCCCTACTACGTGAATGCATCCACCGCGGGAGTGCCTGAGGGCTTCTCGGTGTCCCTGGTACCTGGGAGGTTCATACTCCACCCGGGCAACGACACCCTCGTGGAGGTCTCGCTCACAACTCCCCCTGAAGCGGACGAGGAGGAGGTTCTGCTCTCGATGATCATCGAGGTTACGGAGATCGAGACGGGGGAGACACAGCAAGAGAGCTTCAACACGTTAATCGAGCTGACGGGAAGAACACCCGTGGAGAGCCCTGTCGGGAAGATCTTCGGTGTGTACGACAACTTCCTTCCCCAACCGCTCGACAACAGATATGGCGCGTTCCTCTTCAGCCTTCTGATATGGGTGGCCTTCGGGCTCATCCTGGTCGGGGTTCTTGTCCCCATCGGTCGAAGAAGGGCGAAGAGGACGGAGAGCCTGATAGACGATACCGTCGTGGCGATAGTGGGCGGCCCGGTTCTCGCCATAATCGTGTTGTTCGGCGCTTTCACCTCAATCTCGATTCTCGGACTCGGAAAAGACCTGATGTCGATTCTGACATTCGTCTATGGCATTGTCATGATAGTGCTGGTCTTCTGGATCGTATATCATGTCTTCCGGAGGGTCCTCATGCGATACGGGAGGATCCTGGCGAGGAAAACGCAATCAACGCTGGACGACAGATTGATCCCCGTCGTTGAGAAGATCGGTGCCGTCGTCATCATGATCTTCGGTATCGTGTTCATCGCCCAATATCTGGGATATGACATAACTCTCTTCCTCGCGGGATTCGGTGTCCTGGGATTGATTATCGCCTTTGCCGCTCAGGACACGCTCAGCAACTTCTTCAGCGGGATGCACATAATGCTGGACAGACCCTTCAAGGTGGGCGACAGAGTCGTGATCGAGTCGGGTGAGACCTGCACGGTGATGGATATCGGACTGAGAAGCACGAAGCTCTACGATCTTGATGAGCACAACGTGATCGTCCTGCCGAACAGCAAGATCGCGAAGATGAAGGTCCTGAATCAGACGGAGCCGGACGAGAGGGGGCGGGTGTCCTTCGAGGTGGATGTGGCCTACGGCACGAGCATCCAGAAGGTGGAGGAGATACTCTATGACATCATCAGCTCACATCCTCATGTGCTGAAGGGTGAGGACACCATGCCCTTCGTGAGGTTCTCGGGGTTCGGCGAGTCCAGCCTCAGATTCTTCGGCAAGGGCTGGGTGGACGACCTCATGAACAAGTGGGGAACGGAGGCGGACCTTCGGAAGGAGATAGAGAGGAGATTCGCCGAGGAAGGAATCACGATACCGTATCCTCAGAGAGTGGTCTGGTTGCGCGAGAACGAGGAGACGAAGCGGAGTCTCTGACCTCGGCTGTCGAGCTGCTCTGAAGGGCCCCTACTTGCCGATCGATTCGAATCTGTCTTCCAGCTTCTGCGTTACATCTGGTAGGGTCGTGTACTCCATGTCCGAGAGCGGCAATCTGTGCGGCTCGAACGGCCCGTGCCTGCGCATGTAGTCGGTCATGACCTGTGCGGTCTGTCTGGTGAGGTCGAACGCCGGGTCGTCGAACAGGTCCACTGGCCCTACCAGTCTCGCATCCGAGACCTGGAACCCCAGGCCCA
>JBHIBK010000479.1:0-1735 GCA_046759065.1 Thermoplasmata archaeon
TCATTGCCTTTCCTCCTTTTCTGAGAGGATGCGCCATCGCGGTAGGACTGCTAGTTACCCGATAGCCCCCCACAGGCTCAGAGCAAGCTCCTGGTTGCTTGACGATCCGTTGGCGTTTTGCTGCAATTGACGCAGGTGGCTTTCGAATTACAGTGCAAAAAGTGCTTTTGTCTATTTCGACTATGGGGCGCGGCTAACGTTCCCGCCGTGGCCGAGGTTGCGGCCCTAGACGTCGCCGCCTAGTTCACCTACGCCTGTCCTGAGCGAAGGCAAAGGCCCTCTGGTTTGTGGGGTGTCGGTCATCAATGACGGCTTTCAGGCAGCGCTTCCTGTTGGACAGAATCTCAGCAGAGGGCATTCGCGACAACGTGGATTCTTGGGAAGGCAGTAGTTCCTGCCGAGGAGGACCATCCCGACGTGCAAATCCCGTCTCAGAGGCTCGGGAATACCTTCTTGAAGCTCGTCGGCCTGGCGCTTCGTGAGGTAGATGTCACTGGGCGTCCACCCGAGTCTATGTGCGACCCTGCGGCAGTGGACGTCTACTGGAAAGACGGGCCGATCTAGCGCGTACATCAGTACACATCGCGCGGTCTTCGTGCTGACACCTGGCAGAGAAGTTAGAAACTTCTCCGCCTCCTCCGTCTCCATCTCCTTGAGGGGTGCTAAGGTAACCCGTCCATATGTCTCCTTGAGCTCCGAAGCGATCTCCGTGATGGCACGTGCTTTTTTGTTGTGTAAGCCCCCCTGTTCGATGGTCTCCGCCACGTATTCTGGGCGGGCCTCCGCTATGCTATTCGCCGTCTTGAACTCGCGCCGTAACGAACGGTAAGTATCCTGGTAGCTTTCGGGGGGGGTCCTGGAGGAGAGGATGATGTAGAGCAACTCGTTGAACGGGTTCTTCTTGTTGCCCAGTGTCGGTCGCCCGAACTCTTGCACGAGGGCTTCCGTTACCTCTTCCACGTGAGGGTGGAAACGACTACTGTCGTTGTTCACGAGCATGTCTCCAACGACGAACAGACTCTTTACGCGGAACTACGTGGATGGCCACTTTATCCAGGTGTCAAGCCTATCCAGGTACGATTTCAGGTCGAATATCTGGTGCTCGGTGTAGAAGGTCCAACAGTACTTTCTCCCGTATAGGCTCAGTAGTAGGCAAAGCACGAGGGTAACTGGATCGTCGGCGGTCAGTGGAAAGGACGGCTGTGTCTCGGGAAGCCAGCCTGGACATTCGACAGGTGGACCGTGGCCCAAGCTCCGAATGAGCTGTGCGTGGTAGAAATCGTGGCGACCTAGCTCGTCTTCATTCTCGTCATCCCCGTGAGGGCTTTCCAGGCGAAACCCAATACCACGAACCCTCCCCTCGCTCCCGCCACGGGACACCAGCATGACTCGCAGTGCCATGCTCGCTCCTGTCTCCTCCAACTTGCACCACAGCGACAACAACGGAACGAATTCAGGGTTCTTTTCCAGCGGTGGCAGGTACAAAACCCCTCTTCGCTCAGAAAAGTCTGCCTCAACCACCTCGGCATCAGGAAACAGACCGCCGAGTTCCTTCTCCTTAATGGGAGGCAAGAGCCCTGTGCCTGTAGCATCAAGTAAGTCTCGTATGCTTCGGATGGTCTCCCTCCCGGTGGTGGAGATACCCACTTCTTCCTTTGCATTCGACACAACACTTCGAAGAGTTGGCGCCGTGTGCCGGCAGTTTTCCGCATAGAATAGTCACCGAGACCTGTCA
>JBHIBK010000480.1:0-1731 GCA_046759065.1 Thermoplasmata archaeon
CGGGCCCTTGATACAGAGCTTGCCGGAATCACTGTGGCTCGTCACACCGCTGTCGTCAACGATGCGTATCTCTACACCCGGCTCGGCTCTGACCTGCTTCACGGAGAGTCCCGTTCCCCCAAGGAGAGCTCTTTTCTCTGGGAATCGGCGTGCGTTGAATTCCAGAAAGCAGACGCAATTCTCCTCCACGGCTTACGAGGGAAAATCCTTGAGATTGATCCGTGCCCAAACCTTCGGGGGAATGCGGTTCCTCGGCACATAGGCGGAAAGCGAAGGCTTGGCCGTAGCGTCGACTCCCCACTTCGCCGTATAGCCGTCCTCTTTGGTCGAGGGATCTAAGTCCGAGCCTCTCGCGTTGGTAATGACGGCGATGTCGCGGTCGGGCTGGCAGCGAGTAGCAATAGCCCAACTGACCTCTCGATCGTTAAATACGTTCACATCGTGGTCGACGATGACCACCCGTTTCAGGTAGAGGTCGGATCCGAACACGGCGAGGATCGCATTCTTGGCCTGTCCTGGGACCCTCTGCTCGATTGAGGCGTAGCAGGTGAAGGGAGCCGGCACGCGGACCGCCTTGACCGAGGGGACTATCGCGCGCACGGCCCGGTACAGATTCGCTTCGATGGGAATGGTCGAGAGCAAGAGATGATCCAGATGGCCAACTGCGATGTCCTGGAAGATCGGCTCTTTCCGGTGAGTGATCGCGCGGACTTTGACGATCTCGCGCTGCCGCTCTCCGAGGCTATAGCCAGTGAACTCCCCGAAGGGTCCCTCCGCGGTCCGTTTGCGGGGCAAAATCTCGCCTTCCATGACCAGCTCTGCGTGGGCAGGCACCAGGAGGTCCGAACTTTCGCACTTGACCAGCTCCAGCGGCTCGTCCAGCAGCGCCCCCATGATGCCGCGCTCGTCCTCGTCGATCGAGCCGATGGCAAGGCAACCGAGAGCGATGGCAGGGTGAACTCCAATGGCAAAAGCGACCGGAAGAGGCTCTCCACGCGACTCCGCAAGACGGTAAAACTCCCATAGATGTTTGGCCGAGGTCAGATGAATGGATGTTGTGTCCCGCCCCTTGATCATGAGCCTGTTGTAGGCGCAGTTCCAAGTCTCGCCCGTCGGGTCTTTGGCGAAGGAGATGGCCGCGGTGATATAGGGACCAGCGTCTCCTTCGTGGTGGATGATCTGGGGGAAGGAGTGAAGATTCACGCGCCTACCGGTGAGGACGACCTCCTTCACCGGACCCTTGGAGACGATCTTGGGCGGGATAGCCTTTTCCATGGCACGGAGATAGGTCTGTTGCATCTCCTGCGGGGCAGCATTCATGGCAAAGGCCAATCGGGAGCGGCTGGCGTGGAGGTTGGTCAGAACAGGAAACTTCTTGCACCATTTCACGTTTTCGAAGATCAGGATTGGCCGGCGTCTGGCCTCTTGATCGATCTTTGCCGCCAGGGCGGTAATCTCATAGGCAGGCTCCACAACCTTCGAGATGGTGAGACAGTCCTCCGGATTTTTCCGCTTGATGAGTTCCAGGTAGCTTCTGAGGTCCTGCGCCATAGTTCCTTAACTGCCTTGGCTTGACAGAGTCAAGAGAGTCCGCGTCACATAAACTCTCGTCATACGTTTGCGATACCAGTAATCCAAGTCGGCGTTGTCCAGCGGGTGCGACACCTTCATGGCGGCATCGGAGACGGCCTCGATCAAATCCTTGGTTACTTTCTTTCCCTGAAGCAATGT
>JBHIBK010000481.1:0-1727 GCA_046759065.1 Thermoplasmata archaeon
ACTATACAACTGGTGCGTTTATTACTGCTCCGTTACCACCAGGATTTACATTTTTCTTAGCACCTATCAGTTTCCTAATCACAGCAGGAGATGTGTGGGGCGTATACATTACAAACACCCCTGGGGATGTTGTCTGCTCAGATGTTAAGTTGGTGATTTCGTAGGGTGAGAATATGAAATGGAAAATCAGACTTGAGAACGGTTCGATGTTCGTATTTGATACCGAAGATACCACCATCTATGATGACCATGTAGCCATGAAGAACGCAGGGACACCTTACGAGTATGGTAAACAGACAGATGCAGATGGGGTTGAAACGCCCCTCGAAAGTCCAATCATAGAAATCACAGAAATCTGATAATAAGGAGGTAAGAGAAATGGCAAAGAGTATCGAGATAGTCGGCGTGAAGCTGATAGCCGTGCAGATAAGCGAGGCGAGGCGAGGGAGGCCAACTCCCGAAGGCAAGGTGGCCCTGGTGAGAGCGTTGGCAATGCCATCGTGGTCAGGTATGGCCTCCTGGAGAAGGTCAAGAAGGGACAACCGGAGAGCGTCATCAAGCCAGGTGTCCATCAAGTCCTTGAGGACGACCTGCCCTCAAAGACCAAGAAGGCCCTCGTGTCCCTCATGGCCGCACTTCGGGCCGACATCGAGAAGAAGGAAGGGATCTGAACGTCCCAGACGACGACCAATCCTCACAATCTAAAAGTGGATTGCGAGGAGAAGGACTGTCCAGATCGTATCTGGATAGGAGGCAAGTGCCTATACTGGTTCAACGACCAGTGTAACAAGGTGAGAAGATGACAGGTGAGAACAAAGTCACCATCGAGAAGGAAGGTCTACTAGGCATCGCCATATTCCTCATATCAGCAGGAGCAGGCGTGATGGTCCAAGATCCCTCACCATACGGTCTCCTGAGAGGCATAATCATAGTGCTCGTGGGAGTGGGCATCATAGTCCTGAGAGGTCATCTGAAGTTCCATCGCTGGGCCCATGTTCCCAATAATTGGAGGGGAAAGGACCACAACGGAGTGGATGAAGATGAACAAGTTTCACAGCCCAGGAGAGATGAGAAAAGCGAGAAGGAGGAAAAGAAGATCGAGAAAGGGGAAGATGAAAAGGAAACCGAAGAGAAAGTCGAGAAAGAGGCCGAAGAAAGCCCCGAAGACCGACCCGAAGACACCGAAAAGAAAATAAAGATGGCAGACGAAATGGTAAACGACATACTCAAGGATTTGGAGGACAAGCCGTGACGCCCGAGGAGCAACGCAGGTGGTTGACCATCCTCACAATCGCAGGTGCTTCCATCACCCTGATCGGTGCGGGCATCACGGCGGCATCCATAGTCTTGAGGACCATCACACCGGAGGGAGCGTCATGACCGAGGCCACGACCGAGAACGAGACAGAGAACGAGGCATGGAGGATAAAGGAATTCGTGGACAAGGATTCCGCCGTCGAGTGGATAGAGGAGAACATCGGCCTCTACGAGTTCAGGACCGAGGATCCGGTATACTCTGCCGACAAGGGGACCTGGGATGTCGAATATCGCCCCCTCTTCCCCAGCAACGAATCCCCGGATTCACACAAAAGCGGACATGAATGGATTGTATGGGATGAAAGTGGAATAAAAACTAGAGGCCCTTCATATTCTCAAGCTAAATCAGATATCATAGAAATGATGGGGCGGCCATTGACGTTTAAACAAATTAAACCAGGATCTCATTAT
>JBHIBK010000482.1:0-1724 GCA_046759065.1 Thermoplasmata archaeon
ATAGCCAGGGAGAAGGAGAATGTCAACAAGGTGAAAGCGGCCATCAAGAAGCTCCTGGACTTCCAGAGGAAGAAGGTCGGTGTCAAGCAGACGATGAAGGACGTCATGATCAAGGAGGTCGATGGCTTCAAGCTCGGCGCGAAGGTCAAGGTGGCGAAGGGGTTCAGCATCAAGTCATACCGGGGCTCTGGCGCCGAGATAGTCGGATTCGACCAGGACGGGAAGGCAGTCCTCAACTACAGCAAGTCCCAGAAGATCGTGAGCGTTGAGGACCTCGAGTTGGTTGTCAAGAAGGGCAAGTCCAGTAGCTGAGATAGTTGCCTGTCGTCAGGAGATTCCTGTGAGAAGGGCGAATAGCACGTCCTCGTATTCCATCTGATTCTCTGGGACGCGTTTTAGCTCTGCAAGTTTCTTGCGGGCAGACTCGAGCATGTCGAACAGAGGCCTTGAGATACTGAGTGGAATGTCATGTCCGACTATGTAGATCTGATGGGTCTCATCCAGTCTTGCGAGGATGTCCTTGCAGACCTCTTCATCGGATACGCGCTCCTCCCCCCTGTGCACCTCAACCCGCTTAGTCCCTGTCTGAAGCCTCTTTTGCTTCATCGGACCCGCCCTCAGACCTCGATACCGCGCTGCCTGAGTTCCCTTCCCATGCAGCGGATCCTCGTGAGCAGCCGGCATTCCGAATCGGTGGGAGCGCACTTCTCCACGACCTCCTCAACGCATATGTCGCTGGCCTGCCTGAACCGCTCCACCCTCGCCTTGAGGGGTGGACTTGTCTCCGGGACCATGACCCTGCAGTATTTCTCCTGCTGGTCGGGTCTGAGGGCGCCTATGATGCCCTTCTTGAAGACCATGTGCTTGCCCTTTCCTATGTCGAAGGACTTGCAGTACGGGTCCACGAGCAGCACCGAATCCGGCTTGACGGGTATCCCGGGGCTGGCGATCCCCTCGTGAAGCCAATCGATGAACCTGGCACCAGGTTCTGACTGCTTCTCAATCTCATCAGCCACCTTTCTGAGCAGCCTGGCGGTCCCCGTGAGCACCTCCATCTTCGTCAGCGGGATGGCGAACTGCGACGCTCTCAGCTGTCTCTGGAGCGTTTTAACATCATATATCGGTTCTGGCAACAACGTATCTACCGTCCTTTGTCCATATTCCCCTTACACCAGGCACCTTCTTCATGGCTTCGATGAAGGGTTCCCTCATTGGGGGTGTAAGGTATCCGCTCCAATAGAACTCCTCCGGTGTCTTTATGCCCTCGGGAGACGTCCATACGTTCTCCATGTCCTCCAGGACCTCCTCCGGATCCCGTCCCTTGTAGATGGGTATGAAATCCCTCAACCGCGGCTCTCCCGTGAGCGCCTGCGAGACCGAGAAGACCCCGGGAAGGTTGCCCTCCTCGTGAGCCCTGAGAATGACCTTGAACTGCTCCGGTGTCAGGTACCTTATCTCGTACTTCTTCTCGCCCGCTTCCTCGAATCCCAGCTCAACGGGGACCTTCTCCGGAAAGACGCCTCTGACCCTCCTGCTGATCTCCCTGGCGGCGTCCCATCCCCTCTCAGTGAGCGTGTAGGTCCATCTTTTCACCCCATCCGGCTCGGGATGCCTCTTCTTCTCTTCGATGAGTCCGTCTCTTATGAGTGTTTTAATGGCACGGATCACTCCTGTCCTAGTCGCCTGTATCGCCCTGGCAATGCCCGATTGCGTTGTCTCTACGG
>JBHIBK010000483.1:0-1719 GCA_046759065.1 Thermoplasmata archaeon
CTGGCGAGAATTGCTCAACCAAGAGAGGAAAAGGAAGGGCCGGAAGACTGATCGTCCACGTGTTGCGTAGGCACGGGTAACCCACAGACCGGTCGTCTCAGGAGTAGGCGCAACAGGCAGCAGCTTCTGGGAGGTGGCTTATTTTTCACAGGTAGATGAGGCACGTCTCATAAGGTATCAGTTAGCCACAACCGTGGAGGATGATTACCATGATCACGGATTACTTATTTCTCGGCCCAGAGGCCGAGATGTTGTGTGATCGCCAGGAGATCTGTAACTACGTCGAACAGCATTACACGGATCGCCGTCCCTGTCCGCGCTGTGGCTGCTACCTCATCCCTACTGGAGAGACTCATAGGCTCGTCTTTCACGTATACCGGTGCGCCAACAGCATCTGCTCCGCCTCCCTCGCGGCGTTCCGACTCTTGCCTCGCTGGGGGCGACGTGCTGCATAGAGTCGGATCCAAACAAGCTGTCGGGCCGTGTGGTAATTGCGGACCTGGGTTTGGTCGGCAATAATCCAACCCACCCTCCACGCCATCGCGAAATCATTTCGTGCCCAATGAATCAGAATCTCTCACGGGATTTAGAACATTGACCCCCTGTCGAAGGTCTGCATCCGTAAGTACCAGGACCACCGCCAATCGTCGCCTTCGCCGGATTTGGCCTCCCAGTCCCCTCCATCGTCTGGGTAAGGCAGTACCTCGCTAGCTTTGCGTTCCTCTCCCCCAACGTATACGGGTTCGCCGCGTTGGTCGTCCAAAATGCCAGGGTCTAGCGGGACCTCGAACAGTACGTCACTGGAAGGAATTTCCTCATCCAGGTCCTCGATACGTTCGACCCATAGAGTGAGTTGGAAAAAGATTCGGTCCTTAGGTACATCTTTCCGCCAGGCACCTGAGAGCTTCAAGACGCGGTGCATCCGCTCCGTCGAGTAGTCCCACAAATCCAGAGCATCACGGAGACCTGAGCCCCTTGTGGAGGCCCAATGGGGGTGATGAGCGACGTCAAACCAGTCGTAACGGGAATGGGCCGGATACCACCCGGAGGCACCGGAAGCATCTTCTGGCGGGAGGTCTGATTCGGAGCCTGAGTAATGGGCCAACCACCGATGGACCCGAATTCGAGTCGCGTACTCCTCGATCACCAGCCTATACAAGAACTCCGACGTCACATCTAGCTTGAGGAACGTTTCCCGTAAGGTCGGGTCATACTCGGGATGCTCTGGCGGAGCGTTTAACTCTTGGATGAACTTCTTGGTCGGGAGGAACTTGAACGTCCAGATGCGGGGAAAGACGATGGACCTTTGTTGGGCGACTCCGGGCGAGATGTTTCGTCGTGCCCAGTGGCTGACCGCGTCCTGTGCGATTCTCTTTACAAGGAAGTACCCAGCGGCAGCGATTACAACGACTGCAACTACATTAAATAACCCCTCCATCGCACTTCTCCTGCAAGGGCCTCCAGTATCTCCCTCAGTGTCGCGTTGGTGCAGGAAGTATGCCAAGGACCCAACCCGAGTCTACGGGGCCAGGTCGAAGTTGCCAAATTCATCCCACCACCCATAGCAACATCGCCAGGACCGTATTGTAGATGGACAAAGAGTATGGTCTCCCGATTGACTCCAGCGATGTGGTGCTACTCAAGCGATGGAACCGCGATGATCCGCAGAGCTGCCCAGAGATGCGGCGGAACAACATCATTGAGGAACTCCAGGGGACT
>JBHIBK010000484.1:0-1717 GCA_046759065.1 Thermoplasmata archaeon
GGACTGGAAGCACTAGGAGCATATGGAGCACTCAGGCGGAAGATAGACGCGGAAGTACTGAGGAGTATACGGGAGGCTCAACTAGAATGGATTCGACGACATGGGCGTCCACATCCGAGAGACCCTGACCAGACAATACCGTCGAATTAACCTGTTCTATCTCTTTCCCCTATAGTTAGAGAATCTTCTCTAGTATGTCCTTGTACTCCTTCTCGAGCTTGACCGGGGGCTTCCAGGACACCTGAACAGCCTCCACTCCCTGGTCCTTGAGAGCTTGGTAGAACACCTCGAGGCCTATGTTGATCACCTTAAGCGGCGTCCCGAACAGCTTCGACGCCTTCGCCTCGTTCAAGCTCTGTTTCTCTTCCTTCACATTCTCACCCCCTTAGGTCGCTGACAGATAGTCCCCGTACATTCTGCTGAGAGCGGAATCCTTGACCTCGCCCTTCTCAGCGATGATCCAAGCCAGGAGCGCCATGAGGGCGTTGGTCGGCAGCACCGTCACTCCCAGCCGCTCCAGCCTCTCCACCTGGCTGCCCAGGTTCTGCGGGTCCTTGTCGGTTCCGCACACATGAGCCAGGATGGGCAGGTGTCTTCCGTCTCTCTCCGCTGTCTCCTGAGCATTCTGAATCGCCTCTGCGTGAGCTCCTGCAGGGTCTATGTGAGAACCGTAGCCCAGGACGAAGTCCATCATTATGGCGGCTACCTCGGGGTCGGACGCCTCATCGAGCAGCCTGATCCTCCGGACGGTTGGATCCATCATGGGGTGGGCTCTGCCCTTCGTGTACTCTTCTTCCCCCAAGTCGACCACGGTGTTCTCGAAGCTCTTGTGCGGGTCGGAGAGGATCAGCCGCTTGTCGAGAGGAGCGTTTGAGTAGACATCGCCCAGTGTTTCCCTGAGGAGGATCATCGTCTCATAGGTGAGGGTGCCCCCGGTGTAGAGCCCCCTCAGGTACCTCTGTCCCTCGACGAGTTTTCCACAGATCTTTTCCGCCATTCTCCTGAGAGCGTCAGGCTCAATGGAGATGACCCTCATGGCTTCGCTGTACTTCGTCTCGTCTACAGCTCTTATAGACTCGAGGGCTGCGGCGTGGAGCGTCTTGGTCTGCCGCACTCTCTCCTTCAGGTCCTCCCCGATGGGAATGGTTTCTCCTCCTACGAAGCAGGTCACGTACCTCTTCTTGCACTTGGACTTGAGGTAGTCCATTATCGCCACCTGAACTTCCGTGTCAGGTGGCTTCGACACCAGTGTGACGATGCTTGTCTCGGGGTCCGCTTCCAAGGCCTTTATTCCTTCCAGGGTCATTATTCCTCCGACGGCTTTCTTCACATCTCCGCCCCCGACCCCGATGGCTTGGGAGACGCCCAAGCCGGCTTGACTCACTAGCGCGCTCACCTCCTGAAGGCCTGTTCCCGCCGCCGCGACTATCCCTATCGGCCCCCTGTTCACCACGTCTGCGAAGGCAACGGCGACGTTGTTGATTATCGAGGTACCTGCTCCGGGACCCATCACGAGGAGCTCTTTCTGTCTTGCGACCTGCTTCAACTCAAGCTCATCCTCGAGAGGGACGTGGTCACTGAACAGGTGTACGTTGACTCCCCTCTCAAGCAGCGGAAGCACCACTTCTCTTGCGTGCTCGCCAGGTATGGACACGATGGCGAGGTTCGCGTCTGGCATGGCCTTCAACGCGGCGTCAAGACTGTAGAAGGCCCTTTC
>JBHIBK010000485.1:0-1716 GCA_046759065.1 Thermoplasmata archaeon
GAAGTTTCGTCTCAGTTGCCTGCCGAGCTGACGCTTTGCAGCTTTGACCAAACAACTAGGGACACCGAACTCCGGTTCAAGCTGAAGGGCAGTATTAACCACGATCCACTGGAGGTTATCCTAACCGGGTCTCCGATCGTTTACAGACCCGAGCTCGTCCATTCAAGGCACAAGTTCGTCAGAGGTGATCCTCCCACAATTTACACGGCGTTCGAAGTTTGGCTCATGTTGCCTACATTTCAGAATATAAGGACCGCCCATGAGCCAAGTTTTATCGTGAATCGACAAGCCCTTTTGGAGCGAGCTCGAGTGTTTTACCCACCCTGGATAAGGAACAACATGCAGATTAACGCGAACCGCGTCAACCATGCGCTATCGTTCCTCAATGAAATTGACTTCGTTGATTGGGAGCCAGGAGAAGATGAGATTGTGGTCTACAGTACTCGTGGCACGAGGTCCGGCGACCTCTTGGAGTACTTCGCCGAAAGATGGACCGCACTTTTGAAGAAGCCGCCTCCTCGTGGCGTCGCTGTTCTTTCGGATTCCCAGAAGACCCTGGCTGATTTTGGCTGAACGCACACCGTCGGCCGGGCCGGAGAGGGGCTTCTCGTCATTGAACCCAGAGCTGGGGCGAGAAGGATTGTTAAGGCTCCAGCGAACATGCTCATGGCCGATATCCACTGTTTCTTCAGCCAAATCGAGAATATACCAACCACGGAGGCAAGGCACGCCAGGAAAGGCCAGAAGACGAGATGCTCCCAGAGAGACGCATGGAACAGTGCGATTAGCCCGTTCATGACCGTTAGCGAGACGAGCGCACGAGTAAGTGACCATGGTACCATGCCCGACGCCGCTAAGCAACCTTCGGATTTGACCACTAGGGTCCTAAGCCCAATCTCACCAGCAACCGGTCGGCATGTCATTTCTCAACCCGACTTAGGACCTCTATCGCATGTTACCTCCCATGAACCAATTGCCTGCAATACTTCACCTGTATGAGTAGATCTGACCGTAGATGGGGCTCAGTCGGGGGCAAGCCTAGCACTGCGAACTTAATGGAGTGTGTCAGGCAAGAACGCGATATGGCAATAGCTGAGACAATGCCGCTATGCCACTTGTCCCCGGAGATTCTTAGAGGGGAGCGCAGGCAAGTGACTTAGCACAAGTCTGATGTGATATAGGGCTAATGCTACGTCTAACTTCTCTGGACGAACCCGAGGCCCAGGGGGATGAGGGCGTCTCTCTGACGGATGCCCGGTTCGCGCCGTCTATCACCTGCAGAGAAATATCCTGAAGCTTCCTTTTCATCTCTACATCGAACGTCGTGGAACTGGTATGGAGTAGTGCATACTACATTCCCGCGGTCGAGAGTGTCTGAAGTGTATCCTCCTGGCAACTACCAGTCCTCGTCCTCAGTGTTCGACTGAATATTCCAGTCATAGTCGTACTTGTTTAGAAAGTACCTTTCCGACCTCCTCGCCGTCCACTTGCTGCGCCTTCTCTGATATCGGTAGTACAATGCGTTTCCATCGGCTAACAAATCATCTATCTCTTCCTGCAGGTGTGAACCATCCTCTCCATAGGCTGAAAGACGTTTCCTTAGGTTCCCGGTTTCGCCGACGTACACAGGCTCAATGTTGCCGTATCGAGGCCCCCCAACGCCCAGTTCATAGATGGCAGGGCCGCTGTATTTCGTGTTCTCAGGAAACCATTCAT
>JBHIBK010000486.1:0-1709 GCA_046759065.1 Thermoplasmata archaeon
TCGACCATGGCCCAATCAAGAAACTCCAAGGCGGCCCCACGCTGGTCTCGGACGCGCTCGATTCTGTATCTGTACACCGCAAGACGCCTCCGGATTTCGGGTGTTGTGGGTAGGCGACTGTATGCATCGTAGGCCTCCTGCCACAGTTTCGCCTTATCGAAGCAAAAACCGGCTCGACCAAAGTCTTGGATTCCAAGGTAGCGTTCGCCTGCCTCAGGCCACCGCTCAAGGGTTTCAGCGACTCGGGCATCCACCTTCTTGATTTTCTGGGGCTCCCGAGCCTTCTCGTAAGCACGACGCGCACGCTCATAGAGACGGACGTCCTTGCTCCTCTCTGCTCGATCGAACAACGCGTCTCCCCACCGATTCCACGCAATCGGACTCATTTCACCTCGAAACGCTGGGTGGTCTTCGAGCACTGAACGGATCTCAGTACGAGGGACAAAACTCAGGTAATCCTTCCAGACCCCCCAGAAATCGCTCGCTGCAGAAGGTGTATCTACAATGAACAAGAAAGACTTCGCCCGGGTCACGGCCACATAGAGACGATTGAGGAAGTAGAGAAGCGGGATTTCATCGATCAATTTGGGGGTGCGGTCCTCGATGAGATACTCTCTCCATCTTCTCGCTTCGGGTGAGGACCCAACCATGTATAGTACTACAAGTTGAAATTCGAGCCCTTTCGCTTCCGGTATGGAATAAAGGTCGAGCTGACGATCAACTTTCTGGAGAGGTTCCTCGGCCTCGATAAGGTCTCCGATATCTTCCGAATGCTCAGGCCCAACGATGACGGCACTTTCTGGAGGCAGCTCTCCCAGTCTGTCGCGTATCGCTGCCATCTCATCCTCTGTCTCTGCGATGACGACGTTGGGGAAATCACCGTCCTTTTCGAAGGCCTCCTGCTCAGTCAGCTGTTGTTGCATGTAGAAGGACCGCTTCTTCTGCAAACGGTTCGCGAAGCCCACGATACGATGGTCGGACCTGAAGTTCTCCTCGAGTTCATGCAACTGGACTGGCTTTCCCTGCGTCCGGAAAATCTCGCTACCTATGATGCTCCACCGGAACCCCGTTGGATTGATTGTCTGGAGGGGGTCGCCTGAGAGGGAGAGTAACAACCCCTCCTCTCCCGCGTAGGGCGGCGGTTTGCAGAGGCTTATGAGGAGCTTCGCTTCGATCTCAGTCAGGTCCTGAACTTCATCGCAGAATATCTCGTCGTACAACTTCATCGCAGGGTTTCGGCCTAACTCATTCTGCACCCAATCAAGAGCGGACCAGGCAAGATCCTGGTCGTCCCAAAGACCCTTGCCTCGTATGACTTCCTCCTGATACCACTCACCGATGATGTATATGTGTTCGAAGAGATCCTCAGGGAACTCTTGGCGCCTACGGGCGAGTTGTTCGTAATCCTCTCGGGAGAGAGGCGGTCGGGTGGGCGGCACACATTCCCCCTTCAACAAGCTCCGGATCCCGTGCCAGGCCACCTCGGCGGGAATCTTCCTTGTCGCAGGGTTTCCTCGCCTGTAGACGTCATAGAAGCGCTTGAATCGTCCAAATGGGATATGATTCTCCGGCCGAAACTGTTGAGGACTAGGGATATAACGCTTGAGAAACTCCTGAAACGGAACGAAGTCCACCATCGAGAGATCGGCAGGAACAGAGTGCACGGACTCCAGGATGTCAGCCGTATCTCTCTTTGCCAGCTGCACTAG
>JBHIBK010000487.1:0-1707 GCA_046759065.1 Thermoplasmata archaeon
CTGTGCATGAATGCTGAAGAGATGATGAAGACCATCGTCGAGCAGTTGCGAGCGAGCCTCGCCACGCAGAACGTGATCGGAGAGGCCATAGTCATGGAAGACAAGACACTGATACCCTTCACCAAGGTCTGCCTGGGGTTCGGTAGTGGCGCAGGCGAGGGAGGAGGGGGTGAGCAGAAGGGTGAAGGTGGCGGTGGCGGCGGAGGAGGCCTCGTGGAACCGGTGGCCGCAGTCGTGGTGTTCAAGGGGTTCAGGGGTCCCGAAGGCGTGAAGGTTCTCCCCCTGCAGAAGGCCAGCCCACTGGCAAAGGCGATCGGAGAAACCCTAGGCGGTCTCGTAGAAGCCATGAAAAAGCCAAAGAAGGAAGAGACTCCGAAGCCTGAAGAGACCGAAGAAGAGTAGACTCCGAGAACTCCAACGGCAGGGGCCCCCAATATCGCTGGCTGCCCTGATACTGCTCCTCATCACAGCCATCTCTCTGCTCCTCCTAGGGGCCTTCCTCATACCTCTAGTCGCCCTGATGCTCCTCACCCTATTGCTGATTCTACTGGTCTTACTCGCCGCATTACTGCTGATTCCCTTCCACCTGTCAGCTCAAATCGCAAGAAGAGAAGGGCGGAGCATCACGAGGTTCGCCGTCAGCGGGCTGTACGGCATCATCGGATTCAGCAGAACGACTGAGGACGGCGAGACGACCTCCGCTCTCCACCTGTTCCGCAGAACCGCGTGGAAACGGAGAGAAGAGAAGAAGGAGGAGAAGGACAAGGAGAAGAAGGGAATCCCTACCGAGGACCTGCTTGAAGCACTCCCCGAGCTACCAGACCTGATTGGGGCAGTCCTCCGCTTGCTGAACGCCCTCCGAAGGTCAGTCGCCATGGAGCGGCTGAAGGGAGAGGTCCGAGTGGGGCTGGGAGATCCCGGGCAGACTGGGATGCTTGTGGGACTGACCCATGCCATCGGGGGCATGGTTTCTCCGTGGGCAGACGTCTTGGATCTGACTCTCCTACCTGTCTTCGACGAGGCGGTGTTGGAGGGGGAGTTGGAGATGAGGCTGAGGCTGAGGCTGTTGAGGCTCGTCGTCCCTGCCATAAGGCTGTTCCTCAAGAAGACGATCCGAAAGATGATGAAGGCAAGCGGAGGAGGAGGATGAAAACGTGATGCCGAAATCCCTGGAAAACCTCCTAGAGACGAGCACAATCTCGAAACTGATGTTTGGCCGCCACCTTATTGTGGAGGGGAGGGCACTGATCCCCGTCGTCGAGGTATACGCCAGCGTCCTACCGAAGCTACATGTCGGATGGACGGTCGCGTCTCCCAAGGCGGTGGTAGTCGTCGACAGAGACAGCGAGGCGGCCTTGCCCCTAGCCGACGAACCCGTGTCGCTCACCCAGCTGTTGACCGATCTCCCAGACCTAGCCACCCGCATCGAGCACGCAAGAGAACAGATAGCAACATAGCGCAACAACAGACATCCCAATAAGATAGCGCCGTCCTCCTCCACCACGCGGAGCCCAATTGGGTCTCCGAGGCCTGGGAGGATGCCCACGTGGGCCTAGGCTACAGCATCTGGTTCATCGCCATCATCCCAGCGGTGCTCCTGTGGCGCCTGAAGCCGCGGATGGTCTTGTGCTCTGAGGAGGAGTGGACGATGTCGGTTCTTCTAGAGTTGGAAGCCCTCGGCGGGTCCCCCACCTGTGGTGTGGTGCC
>JBHIBK010000488.1:0-1684 GCA_046759065.1 Thermoplasmata archaeon
TCCGACAAGGAATGGCTTGAAATGCTCCGTTCGGCGTATCAAGTCCCCGCAGGACACCCCATATCACTCGAATCCCATTGGTGGGTTCTCGTGGCCTCGGGACGTGATCCAGCCGAGCTGATTCGTCTCATAAGTAGGAAGTGAGGCAGGTCCGAAGAACTCCTGTATGGGTCATATTCCTCGAGCATGCCCCTGAATGTGCACCAACTAGCTAACATTACACCTCCACAAGTCCGGGACACCTGTGATGACTCTTTCACTGGACCCTAGCTTCCACTTCCGGACCGGAAGCGCGAGGCCATCTCTAGGAGCGAATATCCCAATGCCGTGTCTCTTGCAAAGAGTTCGGCGATGGAGTGCCGGGAATCGATGTCGACCCGAACCCGCTCTGACTCATAGTCCGCGGACGTTTTCCCTTTCCACTCCCCCCACACCCGGATTTCGAACGGCTCGATCAGGACAACCCCAAAGAGAACAGCCAGGTCGTGAAGGACGCTTGCGAATGCTCCTTCCATTGATGCCCCCACGAAGGCACTAAGGTCGGGCATCTCGAGCACGAAACATGGCAGACCGACGTTCTTGGCATGGTCGGCCATGTTCTGGTCGTAGGTCAAGAGGTACCCGGACAGCCTATTCTGCTGGGCAAAGGCTGCGTAGCTTCTAGCGATCTCAATATCAAAGCTCTCTTTATTTCCCGTGAATGGGCCGCAGGGCACTCGTAGGGCCCGGCGATGGACCGTGAGATAATCCAGCTCATTCTGTGCCAACTTCGCCCGACGAGTCTCCAGTGCATTTCGGTTCCCAAGCTCTTC
Organism: Thermoplasmata archaeon; assembly: GCA_046759065.1. Classification (GTDB taxonomy): domain Archaea; phylum Thermoplasmatota; class Thermoplasmata; order RBG-16-68-12; family JAGMCJ01; genus JAGMCJ01. Next base: position 813 of record JBHIBK010000488.1, read on the forward strand.
TATGTAGGGGGCCAAGCTCGGTACCCTGTAGAGCTCTCGCAGATATTGTCGGCTCGCTTTTGCCCCGATGTGGTGGTCGATCTCCGCCCGAACCCCTTGACTGACCAGTACTGTGAACCCTCTAGCTTCCTCATGATCGAGGCCTAGATACCGCGAGAAGAGGTGGAGATATGCCACGTTAGTGTCGACAGCAAGGGCCACGGGATTGACAATCCGTTGGGAATCCATGGCCTCCGACTGAATGGCCCGAAGCCAGCGGAGGAAGACATCCCAGTTCCGAGGCGGGATGGCGCCTGAGGCTTGGAACACCTCCGAAATGTCTTCCCACAGGGGCATCTCTCGCTCGGCAGCGCCACTTCCGAAGATTGCAATGGCCCTCGCGCTCACATATGCCTTCGCCTGTACTAACGCTTTCAGTCGAAAACGATTGTCGACCTGAAGTAGGGGCAATTTAAGTAGGGGAGAGCGCACAAGGAGGAGTCTTCGACCGTGTTTGAAGATGCGGTTCGCTAGGGCCACAAGAAATGACTTCTCCACGACGAAGCTTCGAGTACTCATGGACGCATGGTTCCGAGATCGTGCGAGCGGTACATGGTGGAAGGGACAACAGGATAAGGCCTGTCACCATGGACCTTGTCCTTCAGATAGAGATAAAGAATGCATGAGACCCCCTCCGCTTCAGCTGCTCGCATCGCCACGCTGGCGAGACTCTTCCGGGCGGGTGTGATGTCGAGGATTACCTGGCCTTCTGCCTTCGCCGTCTGCAGAATCTGAACCATCCTTTCGAAAGCTTCTCCCAGGTCCTCCTCCGGGATGATTCTCATCTCCGGCTTCACTTCGAATCCAAACCCTTCGGCTAACACAGAAAGGGA
>JBHIBK010000489.1:0-1682 GCA_046759065.1 Thermoplasmata archaeon
ACGAGTCCTGATGATGTTGCGCTGATGGCTGCCGAAACCGGTTGTAACAAACAGCAGAAGGCTCATATCTCTGCTCTAAAAACCGGGGAGGCGGTTATTGCTGCCCCGTCTAGCATTGTTCCCTACAATGTGCAGATCTTCTATGATCCTGATTTCTGTCCTGATATGAAACGAATGTGGACCGATGACGATGTCAGAGAGAGAATGCGTTCTTTCTACGAAACTCATCCTGAATTCGCCAAGAGGCCTGAGATTCCAGTACTACGTAGAAGGAAGCGCCATGATTTGGAAGAGAGCGCAGTCTCATTGGCGATACAGCTCGACGATATCATTCGCACTTCGGCTTTTGAAAAGGTCTTCCTTGAAAGCGTTGCAGAAGCAGAACGCGATTCTGAGTCAGAAGCACTCGAAGAGCTATTCGCATACTACGCACTCCACCTCGGACACCTTTCAGGCTCTGCACTTGACGTCGCCCTCATCATGGCTGAGCTGGTTGAAGCAGCATATGGGCCCCTTCCTCGTCGTCCCAATCCCAGAACCATCCAGCAACTGATTTCGGACATCTCGCCTGAGGAAGCAATGAGGGTAAGGAGGGATAGACCTGCCCCCTAGCTTCGTTCCGAAGGGGAGGATTGAGAAGGATCGAGAAAGGCGAGCTCTCCAGGCTCAGCAAAGAGAGGAGGAGAAACGCCAGTTTGCTGCAGCCAAGGCGAAGGAAATAGTGAGCAAGGCACTAAGAGAGAAGGCGAAGAGGACTCAACTGTCGCCTCATGACATAGAAGCCGCCAAGGAGCATGCAGCGAAGCTGGCCAGGGAAATATACTCGCAAATGAAAGAGGCGGAGAGGGCAAGACAGGCGGCAAAGAACATCGTTCCAAGAACCAGACGTTCCAAACACCGACCACGCTTTCCGAATCCAATGGAGGGCGTCGCTGGGGCAATAGCAGACAAGTTCAGGAACCGTAAGATGTCTGGTCCCAAAGACTCGGAGGGCGATAGAGAGAGCAGGGGTTCTGGAAGAGAAAGAGGGACATCGGAGGATAAATCGGCGACCGAGTCAAGAGCGCCTCGGGAGAAAAGAAGCCTAGAATTCCAGGACCCGAAGGAGCATAGAGCGAAACGACCATCAGCATTTGACAATCAGTCAATCAAACCGAGAAGATTCAGGAAGTTGCAGGGGCTACGAAACGAGAAGATGGCTCCTACTGATGTTAGCAGCCGAAGAAACCAAGACATCAGGAAAGAGCGGGAAAAGAAGGAACGGCTTGGGCCGAAGATCAACATGAGGCACCCTGAGGTCAGAGGCGAGAAGATTGACTCCAAAAAGAAACTCCATGATCTGCTCAATGATGAGTATTCTGCTCTCAAGAGGAAGAAGGACTTCCCCCGTCGACTCAAAGAGGCTGAGGTCCATCTAGAACTGCTAAAGAGATACAGTGAGAAGGAGCGGCTAGATTACGGTGACATCGCTAAGATTGCCAAAGGACTGGAGGCTGACTCACAGACAGTGAGCAACTGGTTGACCAAGGGCATGACTCCTCGTCTATATACCTACATGGAATGGTCAACACCTCGGAGTGTTGCTGAAGCCAAGGTCCGCAAGATTCAGGAGTCGAACAACGGGATAATGAACGCACAGGATGTTCAAAGACGGTTGGACAACTACTACTTTGGGAAGGAGG
>JBHIBK010000490.1:0-1679 GCA_046759065.1 Thermoplasmata archaeon
CGTAGCAGATGTATATGATGTCCTCGTTCCTCTCCGCCGCTCCAGAAAGGGCCTGGATCCCGATGTCCGCAGTCCCGCCATCGCCCGCGAAGGCGACGACGTTTGTGTCTTTCCCGAGCCTCTTGAGAGCCCTGCTCACTCCAGCCGCGCATATCGCCGAATTCTCGAAGAGAACGTGAAGGTAGGGAACCCTGAAAGAGTTGAGCGGGTAGGTCCCTCCAAAGACCAGCAGGCAATTCGCGGGGAAGTACGTAATCGTGTCTGGTCCGAATACCTTCATGGCTATCCTCGCAATCGTGGCGGCGCCGCAGCCTGGACACGCCGTGTGCCCGCTCACGAACCAGTCCTCTTCCGGCAGGTCCTTCATCTTCATGGCCGCATCCCCCTGGTGCCGATCCAAGTCACCTCTTTGTCGGCACTCCCCCTGTTGGCGGCCTCAATTGTCCTGTCGAACATCAGCTTGATGTCATCCACCATCACGTCCCTGCCACCGAGACCCGCCAGGAACCCCATGACGGGGATGGTGGAGTGGCCGTAGAGCGCATTCCTAGTGTCCATGTAGTTTGGCCCGCCAGAACCGAATGATATCGCCCTGTCGAAGACGCCAAGCGCCTTGACCCTCGACGCGATGTCCCTGATTATCTCTGTAGGATAGGGACGGAACCATCTCATCTTCACCAGTCCGACGTTCTTCCCCAGTTCCCTGTACTCGTCCACGACGTCCCTCGCGGTTGAGGACACCGTTCCCAATGTGATGAGGGCGGCCTCTGCGTCGTCCATGCGATATTCCTCGACCGCTCCACCATAGTCCCTGCCGAACTTCCGGGCGAAATCGTCATTCACCTCCTTGATCGCTTCCTTGGCGTTCTGGAAGCTCTCCTCGGTCTGATACCTGAACTCCTGGATGTACTCGGGAGGCGAGAAGGAGCCGATCACCATCGGATCCTCCGACCTGAGATAGGCGTGCTTCGGGTCGTACCGGGGGAGGAACTCGTCCACGTCCTTCTGGTCGGGGAACTCGACAGGCTCGACCGTGTGAGAAAGGATGAATGCATCGAGGTTCACCATCGCCGGGAGGAGCACCTTGCTGCTCTCCGCCACCTTGTAGGCCTGGATGACCATGTCCAGCACTTCCTGGTTGTTCTCGACGTAACACTGCATCCAGCCGCTGTCCCTCTCGGCCATGGTGTCGTTGTGCTCGCACCAGATGCCAATGGGAGAGGCCAGTGTCCTGTTGACGACGGGCATGACTATCGGAAGGTGAAGACCGCCTGCGACGTAGAGGACCTCGTGCATCAGAGCGAGACCCTGCGAGGATGTCGCCGTGAAGGCTCTCACGCCAGTCGCAGAAGCGGCAACGCAGGCGCTCATCGCGCTGTGCTCGCTCTCGACGGGCATGTACTCGGCATCGAGGAGACCATCGTTGATGAATTCGGAGATGTGCTCGACTATGAAGGTCTGGGGCGTTATCGGGTAGGCGGCTATCACCTCTGCCCGCGAAAGAAGCGATCCATAGGCGGCCGCGTAGTTCCCCGTGATGACTCTTCTCTCGACCATCATCTCACCATCTCTATGGCATCGGCGGGACAGACCTCGTCGCAGATCCCGCAACCCTTGCAGTAGTCCATGTCGAATCCCACCTTCCGGGGCGGCTCCAATCGCTTGATTGCCGAATCTGG
>JBHIBK010000491.1:0-1673 GCA_046759065.1 Thermoplasmata archaeon
ATAGAAATAGCAGAGAAAATAGGCTCGCAATCAGTACTACCTGAGGCATACTGCGAAGTTGCGGAAGTTCACTTCGAGAGGCGAGACTTGGAGGAAGCACTAGAGATCTCCAACAGAGCGCTTTCCTTGTCCTCAGATCTCGGTCAAAAGCGTGACATCGCTCGCTCAAGAAGAATAGTCGGTATGGTCTATCGCGAACGTCACACGTGGAATATGTCGATTGAGAATTTCGAGCAGAGCATTAGAATATTCAAGGAGATTGGATGGGAGAAGGACTTGGGAGAGTCCTACTACGAGTTCGGACTGATGTGGAAGCAGAAGGGTGACATAGCAATGGCGAAGGAACATCACAGGAAGGCTGCCGAACTATTCGAGAAGCTGGACATACCGAGGAGGGCAGCGCGGGTGCGAGAAGCTCTTGATGCTCTGGATACTGGAGTCGACTAGCAGCTCAAAGGGTCAAGAAGGAAAGCCTGGGCCTATGGGACGTGGGTCTTTCTCGTCGCTTGCTGTCGGCCCATCCATTGACACTCGAGCAGCTGGAACCGAATGCCAGACTTCCGTTGTGGATGTAGCATCAGCAAACGAGGGTGCCGGGCTTTGCGCTGTTGGACCCACCCATCGGGTTGCTGTCGAGTTTCTGCCTGTGAAGTACGCAACCTGCCAAAACGCAGAACTGTTGCTCGAAATGGGGAATCTGCGTAGAGTACAGCACCTCGGCAAACGAATCGCCGCCTTGGAGAAGGAGGTTGCCACAAAGAGTTCAGCCGCCCTCCTGCACAAAGTGTTCGGGATGATTCATTGTGAACAGGATATGTGGTCGGAGTCCATGCGGGAGTTCGAGGCAGCTGGAGCAAGGTGACGATGAAGGAACTCCGCATCCCCAAGCCCAACAGGATGGTGAAACTCACAATGATGATCTGGAACATCCTGGCCGGGAGGGGTACATCGCCTTTCACGCGAGGACATTCTCGGGAGTCCATGGGGCTCTCCTTGTCGCTGACCTCACGAGGAAGGAGACTCTCAGCAGCCTGGAGCTGTATCGGATTCCTTCCCTGTTCAGGGTCGTGGAAAACGTTCCTCTGGTCCCCGCTTGCAGCAAGTCGGACCTGACGGATGAGATAGATTAGGCGGCGGGCGCCCGTGAACGGGAACCGGTGACTCTCTTTGATTCCCAGGTCTTTGCGAGCGAATGCTGCTGCGTATGGACCAACGGTTATATACCGTTTGGCGAAAGCAAGGCGAGAGGCATCGAATGCGAGGGGACGGGACACAGTATCGACGAGATGAGGGAGAAGAGGACTATTGTGTTCGATACTGAGGTCTGACGCTGGCTTCGCGCGGGTGGAGCTTTACCCCTACTCGTGAAAGGGCACATCCCGGCGGGACGCGTTACGGCAACCTGCTGACAGCAGTCATGGGCGCGATCCCGCGCGGCATTCCCTTGGCGGAGGAGTCGCCGATTCCGCGGACTGTCTAAGCCACTAAGGGACTTCCTTGCGTGCGAACCGTGTGGTGCCGTCGGAGTAGCCTGTATAGCCGATGGCCGGAACACCGTCGGCCCCGACCTTGACCGAGATTTCATGTCCGACTCCGTCAAAGTCCGCGATTTCGACCGACCAAGTGCCCAGAATTGGATCCCGTTGGGCGAAGTTAAGATTCATTCCACGGTC
>JBHIBK010000492.1:0-1673 GCA_046759065.1 Thermoplasmata archaeon
GATCAAGGGTCCTCCATGAGACTGGAAGGTGTGAGCGTCTCGTACGTCTTCGATACTCCGGGCTCATACTGGATGACGCTGACTGCCAGGGATTCTGGCGGGAACGAGGACACGGACACCGTGAAGATCGTCGTCCTTGACAAGACGTCCCCCGCCGCAGATGCGGGAGGCTTCAGGGAGGCCGATGTGGGCGATTCTGTCCTTTTCGACGCGGGGAATAGCTCGGACAACGACCCGAGGTTCTGGAACACAGCCAGCTTCCTGTGGGTGATCGAGCTCGGTGAGGAGGTCATCGAACTACCCGGCGAGAGAGCGTACTTCGCGTTCGAACAAGCGGGGAACTACTCGGTGACACTGTATGTCGAGGATAGCGGCGGGAACGTCGACAGCGACCCCGTCAACGTCCTGGTCAGAGCTCCCGCCCAAGAGTTCCCGCTCGTGATTCCCATGACGCTCGGTCTTCTCGCGGCCGCCTTCGTTGGCGGGCTCCTGAACACGGAGATGGGCAAGTTCGGACTCTTCAAGTTCCTTCTCATTCCCCTGTACGTGAAGCTCAAGAGAAAGGACATACTGAACCACTTCCTGCGAGGTCAGATCTACGGGTACATCAAGGTGCATCCCGGTGAGAATTACTCCGCGATCAAGAGGAACCTGCAGCTGAACAACGGGACGCTGACGTATCACCTGGACGTTCTTGAGCGGGAAGGGCTGATCGTGTCCAAGCCGAAGGGGAGCAGGAAGGTCTTCTATCCCATCGGGATGAAGATTCCGGGCAACGGTCTCCACGCCATTCAGGAGGACATACTCGAGCGGGTCAACGAATCCCCGGGGATGTCCATAAGCGACCTGGCTAGGCTGATGGGGGTAAGCAGGCAGCTGACGAACTACCACGTCAAGAAGCTCGTCGAGAACGGCAGGATTGACATCGAGCGGAAGGGCGTGCGTGCGCGATGCTTCCCGTCGAACGGACACCCGCCGCCCTCCTAGCCACCTCCTTTCCTCGACCCGTTTCTCCTTTTCCCGCTCGATTGTCGTCTGCGAGCCAATAGTGCGAAAGCGAAGAGTATCAAAGCAAGAGGTACGAGCACCGCAAGTAGCCACCAGATGCCCTTAGCATCAGGTTCGGTCGGCAACAATTCTGCTTTGAGCACAGTAATCTCCTTCTGGGCATCGAAGGCTCCGTACCCTTCGGCGATTGCGGTCACCATCACCACGAAGGCAAGCTCATCTTCCTCGTCTAGAATCTCAATCGGAGCCTTTATCAAAATCGTGGCAATCCCGTCCTGGAGGACTGTCTCGTTGCTGGGATTGAAGATGAGCCCCTCAGGAGAAGAACCAATGGTCACCGCTGTTCCCTCTACGGAAAGCCCCTGCGAATCAGTGACCTTAATCCTCATTGGGATGGAATCCCCCGCGAAGAGGATGTCACCGCTCATCATCTCGATTCTGATGGACAGGAATTCGGCGGATGCTGAGTAGACGGTTGTCTGGCTCTTTGCAGATGCCTCACCCAAGTCCAGCACGACCGATGTTGCGGTGAAGTACACCACGACTGTTCCATTGTCTATGAAGGGCGCCTCATAGCCAACGCCAAGATTGCCATTGATGTCAGTCTCTCCAGAGACACAGAGGCCTCTCTGATCTTCAAGCGTCAGGTTTCCAGGACTCATTCT
>JBHIBK010000493.1:0-1671 GCA_046759065.1 Thermoplasmata archaeon
GTCCATGGCGGCTCTGATTGAAGACGGCGCAGACTTCGTCACGGGGGACCGGCTCTCAGACGCGAAGGAGGGAGCCATGCGAGATATGCACCTCGTCGGCAATCAGATACTGAGCATCACCGCCAGGCTCCTCTTCCAGCTCCCCATACGGGACAGCCAGTCGGGCATGTGGGTCTTCCGAAAGGATATCCTCGGTGCGCTGGACATGGTCAGCGACGGCATGGCTTACTCCGAGGAGATCAAGATCGAGGCTCACCGCCGCGGGTTCAGGCTCGGAGAGGTCTCCATCCCATACAGGAGCCGCGTCGGCGAGGCGAAGATTCGCTCCGTGGCCGACGCCTGGAAGAACCTTCTGTTCCTGTTCAAGAAGCGCTTCGGCTGGACGGGAAAAGTCGACTAGGCGTCTTCCATGGACCCACCGAACAGCCGGTCCGTCATCCATGAGGCGTCGAAAGCCTGCAGGTCGTCGTACTCCTGACCGGTGCCCACGAATACGATGGGCTTGCCGATGGCGTGGCTGATGGAGAGCGCGCCGCCTCCCTTGGCGTCCGCATCAATCTTGCAGAGTATGGCGGCGTCCACGCCAACCGCGTCGTTGAAGCTCACGGCCTGCTCCACCATGTCGTTTCCCGCCAACGCGTCCCCCACGAAGAGGATGAGGTGAGGCTTCGCCACCCGTTTGATCTTCCGCATCTCCTCCATGAGGTTCACGTTGCTCTGCATGCGCCCCGCGGTGTCTATGAGGACAACATCCTTCCTGCGGGCCTTCGCGTGCTCGATGGCGTCGTAGGCCACTGCAGCGGGGTCGCTCCCGGCCTTGTGGCGTATAAGCTTGACCCCCAGCCGTTCCGCGTGTTTCTCGAGCTGCTCAATGGCCCCCGCTCGGAATGTGTCCGCAGCGGCGATGACGCAGCTCTGTCCGCTCTCCTTCAGGAGGTGGGCTACCTTTGCGATTGTGGTGGTCTTGCCAGTGCCGTTGACCCCCACGAACATGATTATCATGGGCTTCTCTGAGGACCGTACGATTCCCACTAGGTCGAGGCCATCGGCGACGAGCACATCCTCCACCGCCTTCCTCAGGGCGTACTCGATTCCCTTGCCGAAGTCCACGCCACGGGCCATGCGCTTCCCGGCAAGCTCGTCCTTGAATCTTACCTTGATCTCATCGATGACGGGCAGTGCGACGTCGGCCTCCATTAGAGCGACCTCCAAATCCCAAAGGAGTTCATCCAGCTTTCTCTCGCTGATGCGGCGGCCGCCCTCCTCCCGGATGGCCCCCTCCACATCCACCGGGGCCTTCTTCTTCCACCCGGCAAGCTTCTCACGAAGGATCTTGAACATGCTCCTCTACCCTTGGGCCGGCCTCTGGGTCCGGAGCTTGGCGTACTCGTCCTGCACCTGCCTGGTGAGGGTCTGGATCCGGTCGTTCGTCTGCTGCAGCAGCTGGGAGACCTCCTCAGCGGCCGTGGTGAGATAATCGATTCTCCTCTGCAACCGCTCCACGGCGACGTCCATGTCATCCTCCAGGACGATGTTGGATCCGATGCCCACCAACGCCTTGTCGGAGGAGGATACCTTCGCGTAGAGGAAGGAGCTGCCTCCGACGGGCACCAACATCTCCGCATCGTCGCCGCTTTCCTTGTAGCGCTGTAGGGTCTCCTGGGCTCGCCT
>JBHIBK010000494.1:0-1669 GCA_046759065.1 Thermoplasmata archaeon
ATAGGCCCTGATGGTGGCTGAGAAGGACGTGCAGCAGGCTCCTCGGGAAGATTCGCACGAGCAGGCGGCTAGCCCCTTGCCCGCTGGATATGGGAGGAGGAGACGGTCTCTAGCTATTTCGCTCGAGCCCACATCATCGGCGTCGTCGCCCTCATCCTCGGTGCCAGACTTGAAGAGGGCTTCCTATTCTTCTCTGCCCACCAGCTCCTCGGCTTCTATGGCATCTTCTTCGCCTGGGTCTTCTTGCGCTACGGGAGGAAGATATTCCAGATGGAGGTCCCCGAACACGACCCCTTTGGAATCCCGTCCACCGCAGTTGGAGCCGTCGCAGCGTTACAGGCTTTCCTCGGGTTCGTGGCCATAGTCAGCCTGACCTTTCTCCTGCAAGGCCTTACGTTTCCAACGGTCATGACGCTCTTTGCCTTGTGGTATGCGATGATCGGCGTGTGGGGCTTTACTGTAATAGCTCTTCGCTTCCCGGAGATGTGCTATTTCTATAACCTCTGGCAAGCCAACAGAAGGGGGTAGGGCCTCCCTGTCTACCTCGGAGCAACCCCCCAAACCTCTTCTCAGACATCCACGCCGGACTGTCACCTTGATATGGCACGACGCTGTTGGCTACGCAGGTGAAGCAGATGGTCGTCAAGCTGCCTAGTAACGAGCTGGACCTAGCGCGTCTGCTCCTAGAGAAGTGGGGACTCACTCGCTGTGGCCAGCCGAGATCAGTAATCGATCGTACGCTCCTTTTCGAGGACGACGCCGTTCTCAATGATTCCCTCGAGAGCATTTGAGTGCAGTACTAACTTCGCATCGTCACCCCCGCCTAGGTAAAGCTGCTTAGAAACCGTAATAGTGTCAGAAACACATCCTCCTTATCGATGTCGCAGCAAGATGAGGAAGAACCGCGGCTCTTCAAAGAGTTGCATTCGCATTCCTCCCTAGATAGAATACTGGAAGCTACGTTTAGGTTAAGAGAGAATTCTCTTCCGTTCGAGACCGAAGCAGGTTCCTCGGAGTCATACGCAAGCGCGTCAAGGGCGCTGCTGGCGTTCATCTGCTTAAACACTCATCAAGCAGAGTACGTGTTAGGACGAGATCGACTTGAGGAGCAAGTCCCAGAACCTGTCTTTGCTGTCTGGGATTTCTACGAGGAGTGTTCACTGGAGCTTCTTACGTCTGCATTACTTCTTCGAACCGGATTCTTCCCCCAGGCGGTAACCCACATCCGCAGGGCTTGGGAAGTAATCGTCGAGACGGCCTTTATTTCGACTTCATATATCCCGAACGGTGCCGGCGACTACTGGAGTCCGTTCGCCCAGCTCTATCTGTCCGATCTTTGGCAACACTATGTTGACAGAGGGTTGGGACTAAAAGAGGTAAAAAAGACTCTTCATACCGAACTCCCTTCGAGTACACTCGATTCCGTTCTTGAAGATTTCACAGCATTCTATCTCTACTATTTCCCTACCCCGTACTGCGGGAGGCACCACAACAGGAGGGTCAGGAGAAACGCGAGAAGAGGCCTTTCGGAGCCACTCTCCGTGAAATACGAGCTTAGCAAAGAATGCTCACTCAAAAGTTGCAAGAAGCCGGCCAGCTTTTTCCATGTTGAACGGCCTCCTACGTTTGATTTGATGCGTAGAGTTGTTTCGGTCGTGCTGAATCGACA
>JBHIBK010000495.1:0-1669 GCA_046759065.1 Thermoplasmata archaeon
GCCTGATTTGCGACCTCGCGAAAGAGAACTGCTGAGGCAGATTACTTTCGGATACCTCCTCTTTCCCCTTAAGTATTGAAAACTCCTCGAAGTCTCATGCTCGAGACGGGCACCAACGGCCGAGCACTTCTCGGCTTCATGTCCCAGGAAGAGGCCCTCGGTTTCCTGAAAGGCGCATGCGTTCCCGGAGAAGCTACTGACGAGGCCCTCCTTGACCTCTGGGGCTCAGCAACGAAAGCGGTTGAATCTCTTCCCGAAACTGACCTTGGTGCCGAGGTGAGGGAGCTTGGCAGTGCTCATGACAATCATCTAGATTCCGTGAGGTCCCATCCGCTTTTCGTCGACACATTCGGCCAGGCCAGATGGTCATTCAAGCTTATCGAAGTAGACAAGCTAGTGTGCTTTCAGAAGTTCGTCTTCTCAGATCACGCCCGTGAAATGGCGCGGGAACTCGACTTCTCCGATGAGGCGCGCATTCTCGAGTTCTGCCTTCCCACGCGGCCAATCAAGCAGGTCGTCGGATATTCATACGACCAGCAACAGAATGTTCATACTATATTCTCCCAGGGACAGGACCTTAGGGTTCTCGGGGCCATGCAGAGTGAGGATCCGAGAACCCACAGGAGGGCGTATGGCTTCGTCGTAGGCTGGGGGGTCTGCTTCCTGCAGGTAGCCAAGTTCCGTGGCCGATATTTTCTCAAGAATGGCTACCACAGAGTCTACGTGCTCCGCGAGAACGGCGTCAGATTCGTCCCCTGCATCCTAATCGAAACGGACGAATTCGCAGACACTGGCGCTTCAAGACCGGGATTCTTCGCCGAACACCTTCTAATGTCAGCAAAACCCCCGACCTTCGGACACTATCTCTCAGATGACATCTGTCCGCCCTTGAAACTGCAACCCGTAACCAAGGTCATTCGAGTACGGGCTGAGGATATTGTACTTCCCGGCGTGGCGCTACTGCAGCCCTCTGCAACCAAGGCGGTGAAGCCCCACCCTGTTTCGGAAAGGGAGGCGAAAGTAGAGATGCTCCAGTCAGAGCTATACGAACATTTTCGAATCGTCAAGGAGGACTGGAACATCTACAGGTTGAGCGACGGCACCATTCTGAAGCTGAGGCAGTTGCTCATGAAGCTGTGGAAGACACCTGGTGAAGAGACGCCTTCGATGAGCTTCCGTATCGAGCCCTCGAACCTGTTGATTGCGATTCATTCTCCATCTGAGCTGAGGGGAAAGCCCTCGAAGAGACAGTACACACCGGCAGACCTTAGGGAGTACGTGGTGGAACCTCATGTGCAATATGAGACTGTCCAAGAAGTAGCCAACGAATATCTCACCGACAGCGGAATGAAGATCGCCCTTCGACTGGAGTCAGTGGCTGTTTCTAGGACTGACAGGTTCGACGCCAAAGGGGAGCCAATGTACTTGGTGGATGTCCAGACGAGAATCGACATGGCTCGCCCGCAGACTGGATAGTCAATCCTTCGTATTCAATCCCGCCTCATCCGGTTCACAGCGAAACCATGGCCGACCTAAGTACTTACGGAACGGAAGCTTGCAGCCGTAACACCTCAGAAACCTATCCACCTGTGTCCCTGGCCGCACTTCCCTTACGGCGGCAAGCAGAGCAATTCTTGTTCTTGGAAAGATACTTCCCGTCAAGGTATTC
>JBHIBK010000496.1:0-1659 GCA_046759065.1 Thermoplasmata archaeon
GAGCACCTGCTTCCCGTGCAGCGGTTTGCCAAGGCTGACGATGACGTACCTTATGGTCCAGCTCTCATCGTCGACCAGGAAGCCCTCCACCTCACCTACCGTGCCGTGGCTGGCCTCGATGCGATACCCTATAATCTCGCGCGTGCTCCTCAGATTGGTGTCGTTATCCACCGAGGAAGGTCGTCCTTCCCTTGATTCGGGGGCCGGAACGAGCCCGTGCACGCTCGGCATGTCAGCGGCTGGGAGGGCGATGCCGGGCATGGGCCAACCGTAGTATCTGTTCAGCTCGATCTCCTTCTGTCTGGAGACGGGCTTGTCAGAGTCGATGTCGGGACCGTTCTTGACTTGTTTCTTCCTCAGCGACACGGACAGCTTCTTCTTGACCTGGTCGCATGATTCCAAGGCGGCCGGGGGAATGATCGCCTTGTGGCCGCTGAGCAGTTTCCCAGCGTCCACGACGATGTAGGCGATTCTCCAGCTGTCGTCCTTGAACAGGAAGCCGTGGACGGAACCTATCTCACCGTCCTTTCCTTGTACCTTGAATTCCTGCATGTTCCGTAGACTGCGCAGCATTCGCCTTCACCTCTGCTGAGATGCGCTCACTTAATCTTGAGCCTGTGCGCCTCGGCCTTCTTCTTTGGGGTCTTCTTCGGCAGCTCGATCTTCAGGATCCCGTCAATGTTCTTGGCCTTCGCCTTCTCGGGAACGACATCCTCAGGCAGGGCGAGCTTCCTGTAGTAGCTCCGGTAGGATATCTCCCTCGAGATGTACTCCTTCCCCTCCTTCTTCTCCTCCGACTCGGACTTCGCGGATATCTCCAGATCGCCCTCGGAGACATTGATTTCAATCTTGTCCTTCGGAACGCCTGGTATCTCGGCTGTCACTTCGTAGCTGTCGCCGAGATCGGCGAGGTCCAGCAGCGGGGATCTCCTCATCATCGTCGTCTCCGTCGGGGACTTCCAGAAGATGCTCTCGAACTCCGTCCTGAAGTCGTCCAGCATTCTATCGATCTCGCTCATCATGCTCGCGGGTCGCGAGCGCTCCCACGGGGTAAGACCCCATTCCTTCGGCTTCTTCATGATCGTCACTTCCGGAGAATGCCTGGCTACGGGGATCTCCTTACGGCAATCCGGTTGCCCTCGGTCGCCCCGATCTTCGCCATGTCCTTCTCGTGCATTCGGATGCTGCGAGGATTCTCAGCACCCTCGAGCGCCATGACGCTGTGAATCTTGTCTCCGTAGCAGATCTGCAACGGCTCACCGGGCTTTGAGCCGAGCTTGCTCATCACATCCTCCGTGAGCATCGCCGACCCCTCTGCGGCGTCGACTGCCCTCTTCGCGGTCATGCGTCTCGTCCCCCAGTACCGCCTCGCGACGTCCCGGTTCCTCTTGGTGAGCTCGTTTGCCACCTTCTGGCGGATGTTGGCGGTCGTCAGCGCGACCTCCTCGGGCACCGTCTTGGCGACTTTTGCCGCCAGATTGACGTCCCCGCCCGCTCGGAGGATGGACTGCTCAATCTTCGCTCTGTCGAAGTCCTCCACGCTTCCGTCCATCTTTCTTACGTTTTTCATTCGTTTCACCTAGCTAACTTCGAAGTATGGTGAAGGGATTTAATGATTGTCTGATGGGTCATGTACAATTGGCATCCATTTCCTCGGAA
>JBHIBK010000497.1:0-1650 GCA_046759065.1 Thermoplasmata archaeon
CGTTCGCTAATGTCCTCACATGTTCGACGACGGCGGGAACGTCCACGATACCGGCTATGTTGAGGCCGCAATGGCAGACGAAGACGCCGATGCGCGGCCGCACCGTTGCAGATGAAGCGTCCACTAGCTCGTCCGTAACCTCGATTTCTTCCAGTGCCGGTGAAGCCAAAGAGGCCGCCGATGACTGACAGACCGTGTCCGGTATGTCCTTTGGCGCTGCCGTGGTTCCCGCAACATAGACGCCCGGCCTCGTTGTCTGGAACCTCTCGAAGGGAGAGGTCCTGTAGAATCCATAATCATTGAGTTCCACACCGAGGACCTCACTCAGTCTTTTGGCACTCTTCGGTGCCTTCATCCCTATCGACAGTACAACGAGGTCGAACTCCTTCTCCACAATCTTATCACCATCAAGGTGTCTGATGAGAACCCCATCCCCCTCGACGGCCGGTTCCAGTGAGGAGATTCTGTTCCCCCTCTCAATCTTTATGCCATATTCGTCCTCGGCTCTCATTCTATAGTCCTCGAACTGCTTGCCAAACGCCCTGAGGTCTATCGAGAATATCTGGATGTCCACCGAACCGTTGTGTTCCTTCGCAACAATGGCTTCCTTGAGCGCATACATGCAGCACACGGAGGAGCAGTATTCTCCTCCATACACCGTGGATCTGCTTCCCACGCACTGTATGAACGCTATGTTCTTCGGCTCCTTCCCGTCGGAGGGTCTGACAACCTTCCCTTGAGTGGGACCAGAAGCACTGAGAAGCCTCTCGAACTCCAGACTCGTAACGACGTTGGGAAGGACGCCATAGCGGTATTCACGTATTATTGAGGGGTCGAAGACGTCCGCTCCCGATGCGATTATGACACTGGCGACATCGATTCTGATCTCCTCGGTCTCCTGGTCGAAGTCTATCGCATTGGCTTCACAGAACTTCTCGCAGGCCCTGCACTTCCCCGTCCTGAAGTATGTGCAGTTCTCCTTGTCTATCACGTAGGCAGAGGGGACGGACTGCGGATAGGCTCTGTAGATCGCTTTCCTGACCGAGGTAGAAGCATCGAACTCACTTGGGAGCTCTACGGGACACTTCTCCGAGCACACGCCGCACGCGACGCATTTCTCTTCGTCCACGTATCTCGGATTCATTCTTATGACAGCTGTGAAGTTCCCCTCCTCACCTTCGAGTCCTATCATCTCAGAATTGGTCAGGAGTTCTATCTTAGGATGTCTTCCCGCCTCCACGAGCTTTGGCGAAAGTATGCACATGGAGCAGTCATTGGTCGGGAAGGTCTTGTCCAGCTGAGCCATCCTCCCGCCTATGAAAGCTGAGTTCTCGAGAATGATCGCCTTCCGGCCAGCGTTGCCTATGTCAATCGCGCTCTGGATGCCAGCAATTCCACCTCCCAACACCAGGACGCCCTTGTCCAACTAGCTCGCCACCGAGTTCCTGCCGTGTTCGTATCCCTTCTCAAAGGCTTTGAGGTTGAGCTCCTCCGTCCCCTCTGGGACCGAATCGAGGATGGACTTCTTCATCGCATCAGGGCCCACAACATCCGCCACTGCAGTTAGGAATCCAAGCATCACGATATTCGCCACGATTTTCCTTCCCAGTTCTTCCGCAATCCTCGTCGCGGGGGCCTTGAGAATCCTGT
>JBHIBK010000498.1:0-1650 GCA_046759065.1 Thermoplasmata archaeon
ATGATGTGCTCGCCGACGCCCTTCCCATGGAAGAGGCGGCCCATGCGCTGGGCTTCTTGGCGTCTCGATCCATAGAGGAAGTCCACCTCAATCACGCGGCGGATGTCCGGGAGGGAGATGCCCTCGTCTCCGACGCGACTCACGACCACTTGGAGGGCGTCCTTCAGGACCTCCAGACGCTTGCGGGTGCCGCCATACACATGGGGGAGGTCGTGCTTCTTGGCTATCCGCCTCCCCAATTCTATGGAATCGCAGAAGACGATGGTCTTGATGGGATCCCTGAGTAACTCCTCCAGTTTCGTCAGCTTGCCACGGAGGGCGTCGAAGACATATAGGGTGATGTCGGGCTTCCTGAAGACCTCCATCTCCAAGAGGCGGTGCCAATCCATGCCCATGGGGAAGCCCGTCAGGGCGAAGATGTAGTCTGTCCTGCCGTCCTCCCGATAGGGCGTACCGCTCAGACCGATGCGGTAGTCTGCCTTGATGGTGGCCATGCGGGAGAAGGTGTTTGCTGGGAGGCGATGACATTCGTCAAATATGGCGAGCTTCCATTCCTTGTTCCGGATCTTCTCATAGGCGTGGTAGGTGACTACTTGGACTCCATGACTGTAACCGAGGTGCCGGTTCAGCCGTTCCTCCCACTGCTCGACCAAGGTACGGGTGGGCACGACGACGAGGTGAGGGCCGTGGAGGTGGGCACAGGTATAGAGGCCGAGATATGTCTTTCCCGCTGAGAAGGGCCAGAAGACTCCCAGGGCTCCGGTCTCTTGGAAGCGGGTCCACGCCTCCTCCTGGTAGTCGCGCAGCTCGACGGGCTCTCGCCAAGGTGGGGAACGGATGTCCTCCTCCGCGAGGGGATGGGGCATGAAGGGGAGGGTCCCGGCGTCAATCATGTCGGCTATGAGGTGGAACTCGTGGCCCCGCTTGACGCGGATGCGGTCCTTGCCGACCCGCTGGGAGAGATGCTTCCGATAGCGGCTCCAGACCTCCTCCTGGTGTTCCTTTCCGGTGAGAACCATGCCGTCGTAGACCTTGACGGGCAGCTCGGGCTGGAAGTCGAACTGCTCCCTCAGCTCGCTCGGTATCTGAGCCAGCCAGTGCATGTACTTGTTGACCAAGAAGACATTGTAACTGGCCGTCGACTTCTCCAGCCAGCCGATCTGGAAGTTGATGAACCTGGGGGCGATGACGTACCATTCCTGCGGCCGCTTCGGGATGGTCACGTACGGTTCCTTGAAGAAGTCATCCACCAGGTCCGAGTCGAAGTTGGAGAACATGGACCTCTCGGCTTCGAGCTGCATGGTGTCCTTGACGGACTCCCTCGCCTTAGAGATGAACTCCTCCAGCTCGCGGATTTTCTCGTCGGCCTCGCCCATCATGGCCTTGGCGGACCTCCACTTCTCGACGAGTTCGTCCTCGCTCAAGACTGCACCTCCGACATCTCCTCTGTGATACCTTCCGATCTTCGCCTCTTATGGATTCGCCGCATGTGCCACTCGTACTGGTCCCGAGAGCGGAACCAGATGCCACAGCGGGGACAGTGGAGGCGCATGACGTAGCGGTAGGGGTCGTTCATCCCCCGACCTCCTCCAATCCGGCCCGACGGAGGCGGTAGGCGGCCTGCTTGCATGCTGCAGAGCAGAATCTGCG
>JBHIBK010000499.1:0-1647 GCA_046759065.1 Thermoplasmata archaeon
CTAGGCGGTCCTTGTAAGGGATACGGAGGGTGTTCTCCCCTGTGTTTGTGCCTGTGTAGTTGCAGTAGGAGCTACCGCAACGACACCGGACTATCCGTGCGTAGTCGGTGTTCTCCCCTTTGTGCCAGGCAAAGTATCCTGGAAAGTATCCTCCCCTTTCTACCTCTTTTTCTACCGCAGCGGACACGGATCAGACCTGGTGACATTGTGATGCGCGTTCTTCCTTTCCCCACCTTTTCCAGGTTTTCATCCGGTCTTTCAGGCTTTCACATCTCGACATCGGTTGTGGCGTGTAAGGCTACGTAGTCGCGTGGCGGGAATGTGCTTAACTTCTATGCGTTAGTGTGACTTACCTAACCTCATGGGGTTGGCATACTCAATAAGGTTAATATGGTCGAGCTCGTATATCGAGAACATGGGCTTCATAACGGAGCGCGAAAGGGCGATCCTCGAGTCCCTGAAAGAGGGCACGAAGGTCATGGATATTGCGAAGGAAATGAGCGTCGCAACGACCTCCGTATCACGAAGCATCTCCAACATCAGGCACAAGTGCCTGGAACTGGAGGATGACGTTGAGTTCCTCCTGGAGATCGGATTTCTCAGAATCCAGGATGGAGGATTGGAATTCATCTCCAGGGACCCGAAGGATCTGAGGCCAAGAGCTTGAGCATCCTTTCCGGACTCATCGGTGCTCAAGTTCTGGACAACACGCGGTGCAGAGGCATCCCTGATATTCTGGCGGCCATCCATCCCACAGCATCTTCACTCGACTCCTCACGTGAGGCTAATCCTTCTTCAGAGCATCGAGAAGCTCCTTTCCCCTTCGGGCGATTCTCACCTTGCGGACCGCCTTCCCCGTCGCGGACTCCTCCTCGCTGATGGTCAGGGTCTCGACGAGCTCCAGCAACTCGAGGAACCTGAGTTGCTTCTTCGTTGTGATGTAGTTCATCCCGAGGCCCGTGTGGACCGAATAGAAGCTGTACCACTTCCCATCGGATATGAAGTCAAGGATCTCCAGCTTCTTGGAATCGGAATGCGACAATTCGAGCGATTTCATCCACTGATCACCGGCTGAGATGAGCCGTAATCGTTGTGGAGAGATATGAGAAAGAATGACAAGTAATGACTTTAACACTACATTCTTATACATGTCCCTCATCTTAGGTCAAAGCGGCTTTGGAGGTCCTGGGTCTGGAATCAAGAGCTCTGTGCGGGATCTGCGGGAAAAGCATGGAAAGAGCCGGGGATTACTTCGAGTGCGATCTCTGCAGGGGCTTCTTTGGTGTTGGTAGCAGGGCCACTGAGGATGATGGGTGCTGCTACATCGACGACCAAGGCAATCGTTGCGAAACACTCGTTGGGAGATACCGAATCGTCGAGGAGGCAACGGGATGGGTAAGCCTGGGCAACATCTGGTGGCGGGCTTGTCCCGAACACAGACCTAGGGTGAGTAACCGACCCATTCGCACGGTCAAGGACATCATCAAGTTGCTACTCGAGACTGGACAGGCGACCTTCCAGGAGTTCGAGGCGAAGCACGTCCCAAGAGAGTTCATTCAGTATTGCCTCGATAGTCCTTGATCACTCTCGGCTATCACTCTCAATTATGTCGCTGTGGTGCGGTAGGTCCCCTTCCGTGGTGATCCC
>JBHIBK010000500.1:0-1643 GCA_046759065.1 Thermoplasmata archaeon
CTTCCGGCTCTTAGAAGAGGTCAATACTGACCCTCAGATATGGTATATTACGCGAGGTAAAAAGTGGCTCGGAGAATAGGCAGAACTGAAGACGAGCAACTACTGCGGCCACTACTCAGTACAGGCAAGGCTTTTTACGTTTTCGCCGGTGCGGCACTAATTTTGATATTGTTGTTCTTATATGCTTGGTACATCCAGTTAACCCAGGGCTTGGGTGTTACCGGGTTAGACACGCCGGTCGGAGCTACTTGGGGACCTTCTTCCAGTCCTCGATGAACCTCTTGAGGCCGACATCTGTCAGCGTGTGGTGGAACATCTTGCGCAGAACGTTGTAGGGCATTGTACAGATCTGGGCGCCGGACAGGGCCGCTTCGACGACGTGGACAGGGTGTCGTATGCTGGCAACGAGAACGTTGGTCTCGAAGCCGTAGTTCCTGTAGATGGTCACTATCTGTCGGATCAGGTCCATGCCAACGTGACCCTGGTCGTCGAGTCGACCTATGAAGGGACTGACGATGTAAGCTCCGGCTTTGGCAGCTAGGATGGCCTGGTTGGGACTGAAGACCAACGTTACATTGGTCCTAATTCCCTCATCCTTTAGGGCCTTCGCCGCCTTGAGGCCTTCAGGGGTCATCGGCACCTTCACCACGACATTTCGGTGTATGGCGGCCAGCTGACGGGCCTCCGTCATCATCCCCCTCGCGTCCTCGCTCACGACCTCGAGGTTCACAGGTCCGTCCACGAGCGAGCAAATCTCCTGCACGAGTTCGTCGAAGGGGCGTCCCTCCTTCGCAATCAGGCTCGGATTGGTTGTAACGCCATCCAGGACCCCCCATCCCGAGGCCTCCTTTATATGAGGTATATGGGCCGTGTCCAGGAATATCTTCAAGGCACTACCTCCTTTCTCCCGATGACATCCATCGCTGCCTTAAGCACATTTTGTGAGGTGAGCCCATACTTCTCGAGGAGCTCAAAGGCCTCTCCGCTCTCCCCAAACCTGTCCTCGACGCCGATGATTCGCATGGGGACAGGGTAGTTCTGAGCCACGACCTCCGCCACGGCGCTTCCAAGGCCCCCATAGATCGAGTGCTCCTCCGCAGTCACGATGGCGCCAGTGTCCCGGGCTGCTCTCAGCACCGTGTCCGCATCCAGGGGCTTCACCGTGCTCATGTTAATCACGCGGGCCTGTATCCCCTGCTTCTCGAGCTCCTCTGCGGCCTCCAGGGCTCGGGAGACCATTATGCCCGCGACTACGAAGGCCACGTCATCGCCATCGCGCATCACGCTGGCCCTCCCGATCTTGAAGGGATCATCCGGCGAGGTTATCGTGGGGAACTTCGCCCTGCTGAAGCGGCAGTACAGGGGACCGGGAACCTCCACAGCCGCATGCACGGCCTTCGCCACCTCTTGGCCATCGCATGGGACGATGACGGTCATGTTGGGCAGGGATCTCATCAGGCTGATGTCCTCGTTCATCTGGTGGGTGGCCCCGTCCGGACCCACCGTCAGACCAGCATGGCTGCAGAATATCTTCACCGGCAGGTTCGGGTAGGCTATGGACTGACGGATGATGTTGTAGACCTGAGCCGTCCCGAAGACGGAGTAGGTGCAGGCGAAGGCCACCTTGCCAGAAGCCGCCAGGC
>JBHIBK010000501.1:0-1628 GCA_046759065.1 Thermoplasmata archaeon
TTCGCTTCGGCGGTTGCGCGGAGGGCCCGCTCACGTGGTATCCAGGTCGCGGAGGCGTAGCATTAGCCTCGAAAGGCTGCCAACCAGAGACCCCGCAGTACAGTAATCACCCATGAAGTAGGAAAGTCCCTCGAACCTCAGAAAGTGCCTACCCGGAATCCTCTCTCTAGCTGGTCGCCCCGTCCTCAGGCTCGAGTTGCACGACTATAGATGGTGTCAAGCTAAACGTTATCCGTATGAATTGAAGTTTGAACAAACGCGAGAACTTCGTGATTACTGATAGAAGGCGCCTGACAGACCTCCTTAACCATTCCAGGAGCCGGGTGGGAATCCCTTCGGACTTCTCAAGAAGGTCTGATATCGCGAAGGTGGCTGCATACACCGTAGAGAGATACCGATCGCGCTGTTCAAGGAGCGTTTTCTGTATTCGAGGGGGATGCTCTGTGAAACGCAGGGACTCCGGGGCCGCGGATTCCTGCAATGTTCCTTCGATTTCCGCTTCGACTTCATCTGGCCTTTCGAGAAAAACCCTCAACGCCTCTTCATCCTCTGGGGATGTGTCTTCTGACACGTCTCGAGAATCCCATCTGTCTACTTAATGATGTCTAGGACAGCGGGGTGGAAGCCTGAACATGCTGATGGGTTTTTTCCTGCAATCGACCCACCATCAACTGGGGCTCTGCTACGACCGAAGGCCAGCGCGTGTGAACAAGTCATGGCGTAACACTTCGCCTGTATCTACTTGGGGAGAGCATATCCGGCCTAAATACAGCGTCCCGTCAGCGCCTCAAGAATACGAGACAGAGAGTACTTTCGGCCAACTCCCATCGTCGGCTATATAAGCGCTCTTGAAATCCTTTCCTTGATGGCCTTTGTGACAGCGCTCGAAGAATTTCACCGACATAAAGAGGTAACATTACATAGAGTCAAGGTTATGCCTCGGCCCGAAGGAGTGCATCGATTGGGCATGCAACTGCCCAGAGGGGTCGTGGAAGGGACCTATCACTGCTCAACGCCACTGATCAGGCCCTCGAAACTAACCTCGAGGGATAACGGAGGAGTTGGCAAAGACTTGTCAGAAGGCTGGAACCTGAATTTCGCTGTTGGCTGTACTCACGCCTGCCCCTTCTGCTATGTTGACTCCATACACAAGCGGTTTGGGAACGGTCGGTACGGTGACATTGTGCAGAACAGATGGGGTAACTACTTCCTAATCCCTGAGAACCTCGACGAAGCCATCGAGAGGACCCCCTGGCACAAGTGGGCTGGAAAGGAAGTCATGATGAGCTCCACCCATGACCCCTACCTGCCAAAGCTAGTAGGAACGGCACGAAAAATCCTAGAGCACGCGCTCCCCGCTGGTGTCCGCATCTGCCTGCAGACACGCTCTTTCCTGGTGACGAAGGACCTCGACTATCTAGCGCAATACAAGGATCAGATCCGACTACAAGTATCGATAGCAACTTTGAGCCGTGACCTAGCACGGAAGATAGAACCTAGAGTGCCTTCACCTGAGGCTCGCCTGGAGGTCATGCGAAGGGCGAAGGAGTTGGGACTTCCAGTGGGAGTAATCCTGGCACCCATATTCCCTCCCATGCAAACACGACCTGACTTCGTCGAAGATCTAA
>JBHIBK010000502.1:0-1628 GCA_046759065.1 Thermoplasmata archaeon
CGTGAAAACAATGCTAGTTGTAGTATTTTAAACCTAGCTCTCACCTGACTATGAGAACCATCCTATTGGCGTGTCTAGCGACCTTCTCAGCAACGCTTCCCAGGGAGAACGTGCCAACCTTGCTCAGCCCCTTGGAGCCCACCACGATCATGTCGCATTCGGTCTCGGTCGCTATCTTTATGATCTCCTCAGCGACATCGCCCTCTCGAAAGAGACCGATGGCATCCACATCTCTGGACTTGAGCTCCTCGACCACCTCATTGAGGGCTTCCTGCGCCTTCTCGCGTGTCAGTTCATAATCGAAATACGCGAAGCCATCGATTTCCTTTGTGGGGAGAACGTAGACGGCGACGAGTTGATCGCCATCCTTCAGCATCGACTCAGCTTTTTCCAGGGCCTTTCGTGAGCCTTCCGAGCCGTCGTAGGCAACAAGAATGTCTCCCACATTTCATCAAAAGGAGTTTGAGGTATATAACTTAGTCAGCCCAGAGGTCCCGCTATTCCTCAAGGACTGGAGCCCTTTTCACCCTCACCTTCTTCGCGGGTACATGAGCCACTCTCACGACGACGGTGTTGGCAACCCTATCAGTGAGTCTTTGCCTGGGGTCGCCATCCGTTGCCATGCCGATGATCGTATCTATGAACGGGAAGATGTACCAGAAGAACTTGGCCACGCTCCTGAGCATTCCAGAAACGAGAGTCATGGTTCCAGCGGTGGACTCCACGCGGAGGCTCATGAGCTCCTTTCCGGGGGTCTTGTGGATGTAGGTCTCGAAAAGGGTCGAATATGTGAAGAGGACAAGTCCCGAGAGCAGACCGAAGAGCGCAACATTCACATTCGGTACGAACTGAAGAATCACCCATATCGGTAAGGTCACGAGTAAAACGTCCACAACAAACGCAACGACTCGCCTTGCCCAATGATCCTGTATGCTCCTGCTATGACCGAGGAGATCAAACCCTGTAACCATGCATCCCACTCTCCCTTCAGACAACATAAACACTGAAGATGCTTAATAATGTTGTCATGCCACTCAGATCGCCCATCACTCATCAGGATTCAGCGTCGGGCTCTATCATCATCGTGGCAACGTAAGTATAGCCTTTCCTGAAGATAGCCTTTACGGTGCAAAGGGTGTAATACGGAATGAGGGATTCCCTCCCCATGAGCATCAGGCTGTATGCCTTTGATGCGAGAGCTTGCGATCCAAAGAAATGCACGGCGAAGAAGCTTGGAAGACATGGTCTTCTCACTCTTGTCTATAGTCTGACGAGTCTACCCAAGGGATGCGTTCTCCTGAATCCGACTTCCGAGAGGGCAATTTCGAGAGAGGATGAGGAATACGCTTCCAAGGGAGGGTTAGCGGCCCTCGATCTGAGCTGGAAGCACCCTACCTTTCCCGGGGTTCGAGGAACCAGGGAGAGAGCCCTTCCATATCTTTTGGCGGGCAATCCCGTAAATTACGGCAAGCCATTTCAACTCTCAACTGCCGAGGCTCTGGCTGCCTCCCTCTTCATCATGGGCCACGAGGATCATTGTCTCAAGATTCTGAACAAATTCAAATGGGGCCCTGGCTTTATGGCCCTGAACGAGGAACCCTTGAGGCTCTACGCGAAAGCAACGAACA
>JBHIBK010000503.1:0-1627 GCA_046759065.1 Thermoplasmata archaeon
GGCCTTGGGGTAGACTACGTGTGCTCCCTCGAAGGCTTCATCCATGTTGTAGCTTATCTCGAAGGAGCTGCCGTTCTCCTCGGCGTTCTTCTTAGCAGCATCTATGATCGCTGGGTCGAGCTCGAGGCCCTTGGGATGTGCGAGCACGACATCCATGCCGAACCGCGTGAACCCGAGGACGCAGCTCTGGGGGACGGCGAGAGGCTTTATGCCCCCAGAGTAGGCCCAGCTGATGACAAACTTCTTTCTCTGAAGTTTTCCTAGCTTCTCCTTCACGGTCAAGATGTCAGCCATGACTTGGCAGGGATGATACATATCACATTCCATATTTATGACGGGGATGTCAGCCCACTTGGCGAATTCCCTTACTATCTGGTTGCCCTTCCTGTAGATCCAGCCCACCTGTTCTCCATAGATCCTGATGGAGGTGGCGTCTCCGTACCGGCTTAGGACTCTGGCAACATCCGAGATTCGCTCCGTCGCGTAGGGGATCTCTTCCCCCGCAAGGGCTGGGCGGTAGATCGACGTAGGGGACAAGTCGTGGGCGTGGCCTCCAAGCTGAGTCATCCCTGCCTCGAAGCTGTTCCTTGTGCGGAGCGACATGTTGTAGAAGAGCATGAACAGGGTTTTCCCCTTCAGCAGCTCATGCGGTTCTCCTTGGACCCGTTTCCTCTTGAGCACCAGGGCTAGATCGAGGAGTGTGTCCAGTTGATCTCGGCTCCACTCCTGCGTGGTGATGAAATCCCTGCCCTTGAATCCTGTGGTCTCCACATCCGCAACCTCTTCATCCGATGACCGGCATCCGCCTTATTTCTAGCTTTTGGGTAAGTAGCAGACGAAACTGACTTAGGCTTGATCGCCGGTCACACGGATGGGTTGAGTAGCTATATCGATGCTCTCGGAGCGGGTGTCAGCTTGACATGAATGCTTGTGGATCACGCATTGGCGTACATGTATGTTGTTGCCAGCTTTGTTCTTATTATTTCTCTCCCCTGGCATACGGTATTCCGAGGGCGGCGGGTGCACCGAGCCTCTTCCTTATCGTCTCTCTGGTTCCGATGAGAAGGACTACTATGGCGAACACGTAGGGAAGCATTGCCAGGATCTGAGGTGAAATGCGCAGCGGCTGCAACGTGTATTGAAGAGCCTCAACCACCCCGAAGAGATACGCGCCCAAGAGCGCTCGACTAGGCCTCCACATAGCGAAGATCGTCAAACCTATCACTATCCAGCCTCGTCCCGCCGTCATTCCCTCGGTCCAGGCGGGGGCGAAGGCCACGGAGAGGTGTGCTCCTGCTAAGCCGGCTAGGACTCCGCCCAGCAGCACGCAGAGATACCGTGTGAGGTAGACGTTCACGCCGAGGGCGTCGCAGGTGGCTGGGTCCTCGCCGACGGATCTGATGGTGATTCCCAGCCTGGTCTTGAATAGAGCGAACCACAGCGCCACGACAAGCATGATTGAGAGATAGACCAATGGATCCTGCTGGAAGAGGAAGCGGCCGAGGACGGGGATTTCTCTCAGCGCAGGTATAGAGACTGGCCGGATAATCAGCGAGGATGGCAGGGGCCTACCGATGTACTCTTTCCCGAGCAGCCCGCTTAGGCCCAACCCGAACATTGCGAGTGC
>JBHIBK010000504.1:0-1623 GCA_046759065.1 Thermoplasmata archaeon
ACCCTGTCGCCAATGGTGAGGGCCGCATTCTCCTTGGGAATCAGCTCGAAGAGCTTGAACTCGTCCTCCCCCAGCGCGTAGGCCACGGCCTCCCTCTTGTACCTGGCACCCTCGTGCCTACCCTGCGGAAGATAATCAAGGATGTGCGCGTAGTCCTCCAAGCCGATTCCCCCTAGAGATGCTTCTCCACAGTCTTGACTACCTTCTCAATCTCCTCCTTGCTGAGGGTGAACCTCTCCTTGGCAAAGATTGCCCTTACATCGTCGGGATGAGTGGGAAGAAGATCAGCTATCTTGAATGCGTGAAGTTCGTTGATATGCTCCATCTTGAGAAGCTCTTTGACGAGCTTCTTGACCTTCACTGGTCCCAGTTTCGCGAACGTCTCGGTGTGCTGAAGAGCCAGCAACTGATCGGGGGCAAGCTCCCTCTCCTTGCTCTCCTTTTCGAGTAGTTTCTTCACTTCCCCAAGGGACAAAGGTTTCTCATCCATGCTCAACCGCCCCTATTTGGCCCTGCGCAAGTGCTCAGGGCGGACAATGACCTGCTTGAACACCTTTCCGGTCCTGACTTCCAGCAGATACGCCCTTCCCCTCTTCCTCAAAATCCTTCCAGTGAGTCCGTGAAAGCGCGGGTGGGGTTGACCTTTCTGGATGCTCGGGTCTATGACGATGTTCGCCATCTCACCCTCCTCGTACTTCACGAAGCGCCTGGTAATGGGAGAGAGTCCCCTATCTCTGGCTCGCTTCTGGAGCTTCTTCCTCGTCCTTCTCCTCGGGCCCCTGGAGGTCCTTCCCATTTCACTCACTTTCGTGTATCCTTATCACGTCGAGCTCATACACAACAGCGGGCACTCCGAGCATTTCGCTGAGACTGGGTCTCGTGCGACCCTGGTCCCCGCTTATGAGCTCCTTCACGTAGGTTCCCGCCTCGGCCGTCAGGACTATCTCCGCGGTCTTGGGGCCAAACGGCCTCGCGTCCATCTCGAGGATTTTCCTGCGCCTGAGGAGGTCCGCCCTTCTGTGGAGCACCCTGCTAGGTGTTTTCTGAGCGACTTCCTTCCCCTTGAATGACCTAACTACTTCATTAAGGTTTTCTTTCTCCACAGGTTCCTGGAAGCTGACCTTCAGACTGTAGGTTTTGGCGTGCCTAGCCTCTTTGAGTTGCACCATTTCCCTGCGGTCGGAGGGTCTGAAACCATCCACGCTCACCGAACCGGACTCGTTTATCTCCTTTTGGGTCGTCTCGAAATCGATCGACCTTCGCCTCGGTTCCTTCACCTCCAATACGAAGGGGCGTCCATTTCCGAGCATCAGGGCATCCACGTCCTCCCGTCCCATTCCGTGAAATGAGGCGCTCGCTCCTTCTGTCTGCACGATGAAGGGAGCCGCAACTATCTCTTCCACGCTTGTGGGGTACATCTTTCCGGTGTTGTCGCACCTCCCGCAACCCTTGCCAAGGCATTCCCTGCACGGCCACTTTGTCTGGGGGATTCCTCTCTCCAGCTTCCTGTATCGTCCATATATGAACAGGGGATTCACCTGCAATTGGACGAAGTCGAATCTCGTGTCCACGATGGCCACGATGTTCGGTCTCTCGAAGTCGACGGTCTTTTCCGTGGAGCTC
>JBHIBK010000505.1:0-1620 GCA_046759065.1 Thermoplasmata archaeon
CGGTTGCCGATGAATGAAGCCGAATACGAACAGACCCTTCGTACGTATATAGGCCTTGAGGAGAAGCTCCTAAGCCTCGCAACGTACATTCCCCTTGAATCGGACTTGAGCGCGCCAAACTATCAGTTCGGATCCCCGGCGGCTGCGGAATTTGGATTGGATTGCTGCACGTGGATTGAGACTCTGATGAAGAGGCTGCTCCTTCTCCCCGAGCTGAATGGCTACCCCAACATTGCAGGCTTGCGCAGGAATAAGAATCCATCCATCGACAGCTACCGCCAGGTCTTCGAAAGGGAGTACAAACTTTCGGGCGTAGGCTGGCCTCTTAAGTATTCAGAGGAGAGGATACTTCCATTCGCACCTTGGGCAGACAGTAGGAACCCCGAGTGGTTCAGAACTTATTCAAGATTCAAGCACGATAGACTTGAACTCTCTGGGCGATGGACGATGAAACACGCTCTAGAAGCGTTCGCCGGTCTATCAGTGATTTTCCTCCTTCTGAAAAGCTGTCTAGGCATCGCCGGAGCAGCACGCTCTTCCCAGATCTTCAGAGAAGTGTTCTATTGAGGGGTAGCTAGGTCGTACTCGTACTCACCACCGACTGATTAAGAGGAACCCCGTCATACTTCGAAACGTGGCTGGGCGGAGGGTGACGAGAAAGTGAGTCCATCGAACGAGAGAAGTCCAGTAATCTATAGTCTTGGTCCGGAGGCTCCCCTCCTAATCCGCGCGGCAGCCGTGGAGCGTACAGTTGCAGGTTTCCCCTGTGTAGTTTGCAGTCAGCCTGGGGAACGGTCCGAGTTCCGTCTGCTCATTCTTGGAGGAATTCACTTTCCCATTCATGAGCAGTGCCGAGTCCGTTGCGCACGCTGCAAGAAACCAATGTCAGAACCCCTTTTTGCGAAGGTGATCTTCCTTGATTTTCCCGATGAAGAAAGGATCGTCTGGGTACCACGCCACGAAGACTGTCCGATCTTCACCCCAAGTCATGCCGAGCGTCTGACCCGTGGGGGAGAGGCCATCCATTTGAAGGACTACCCCACCGTGGAGGAAGGGGGCACGCAGGCCTCCAGCCACTGGAGCAGCGAGTGCCTTGGTCGCAGCTAGCACATTACATGGCCAGTGGGACTTCTCTCCCTTCATCCTATGAATATGGCCCCGCCACTGGTAGGAATATTCGATGAATGCGATCCTCCAGATAGTGGTGTGATGGTAGACCAACATGCCGGTCTTGCATCTCGAGCTCGTAAGTCCAGCTGTTCTTGTCTGATGGACAATCCTTATCGTCTGGCCGCATGTCGCCATAGAAGTAGATGAAGAGCAGGTGGGTTGGCTCTTGGTGCGAGTTTAGAAAGTGGAGGGCCACTAGCCGATTACAGTATTGGTAATACCCCCTTCGCCAATCGCGATTCGGCGCAACGCCCAGAGCCCGTTTTGTCTCGCGCATGGCCGCTTCAATCATCGAAACCCCGCGAGCTGATCTCGCCCCCCGGTCGACCTTAAGTTCCCCAATATGTGCCTTGGCCTCTACTAAGAGCCATTCTTCCTTGCCATCAGGAGTGATTTTTCTCACCGCGTCCCAATTCTGAACGTTACCGGTCTGAAGCCGATACGACTCCT
>JBHIBK010000506.1:0-1614 GCA_046759065.1 Thermoplasmata archaeon
ACTGCAAAGACCTATGAGCCCGAAGATGTGTAAGGGCCGAGTCGAATAGCTGAGTAGGAACTTCACTGTCAAGAGGTCGAGGATGACGCGGAAGGTTCGCGCCAGGCCGTAATTTGACCTTCCCGACTGACGGGGTCGGTGGTGCACCTTGATCTCAGAGATCCGTGCTCCTCGTTCATAGGCAATAGCAGGAATAAAGCGATGCATCTCGCCGTACAGTTTGAGATCTTTAGCCAAATCGCTGCGGATCGCCTTCAAGGTGCAACCATAGTCGTGCAGCTTGATCCTGGTTATCCAGGAGATCAGCCTGTTTGCTATCTGGGAGGGGAGCCGCCGCCTCCAGAAGGGGTCCTGACGAGGGTAGCGCCACCCGCTTACCAGATCGAACCCTTCCCGAATTTCGTCGACTAGCATCGGTATGTCTCTGGGATCGTTCTGCCCGTCCCCATCCATGAATACAATGATGTCGCCTTTCGCATAGGCGATGCCTGCCGCAAGGGCTGCCGTTTGGCCGAAGTTGCGCTTGAGGCATAACACCTTGATCCGGGGGTCTTGCTTGTTGAGGTTGGAGAGGACGGGATAGGTTCTGTCCGTGCTGCCATCGTCCACTATAATGAGCTCGTAGTTTTTGCCCAGGGGTTGGACCACAGAAATTACCTCTCGCATCAACGGCTCCACGCTCTCTTCTTCGTTATAAACCGGCACGATTACGGATAGGTCCATATGCCATTACGTACGGAAATCTGTGATCTCGACAAAGCGCCGATACCTCTGCTCAATCTCGTCCAGGGTGAGAGGAACGATCCTTTCGAGGCCAAAGTCCTCTACCGTGAAAGAGGCGACGACGTTCCCATAGACGATGGCGCGGCGCAGCCCTCTCTGGCTGTGATCGCTAGTGCGGGCCAGATGGCCTAGAAATCCACCCGCGAAGGAGTCCCCCGCGCCCGTCGGGTCGAAGACCTCCTCCAAGGGATAGGCAGGGGTTGCAAAGACGGAGGAATCGGAGAACTGGAGGACACCATACTCGCCTCTCTTAATGAGCAGGATCTTGGGGCCCATCTTTAGAATGGAGCGTGCAGCTCGGACGATGTTACGCTCGCCACTTAAAAGTGCAGCCTCCGAATCGTTGATCACCAGCACCTCTACCCGCTCCAGGACTTTTCTGAGCTCCTTCCCACTCCCCTGGATCCAGTGGTCCATGGTATCGCACACAACCAGAGGGCTGTTCCTGAGTTGTTGCAGGACCTCCATCTGCATCGTCGGGTCAAGATTGCCGAGAAAGACGTATTCGGAATCTCTGTAGGAATTCGGAAGGCGAGGCACATAGCCGGACAGGACATTGAGTTGGAGATTCACGGTGTCGCGCACATTGAGGTCCTCGTGGTAACGGCCGCGCCAGTGAAAGGTCTTACCCTTCTCTCTCTTGAGGCCTTCAAGGTCGACCCCGTTCCTCGACAAGGTATCCAGGTACTCCTGCGGAAAATCCTCCCCGATGACCCCGACGATCTGAACAGGGGAGAAACAACTCGCAGCCATGGCAAAGTACGAGGCAGATCCCCCTAAAATCCTTTCCGCCGACCCATAGGGAGTCTCAATGGAGTCAAAGGCCACAGT
>JBHIBK010000507.1:0-1613 GCA_046759065.1 Thermoplasmata archaeon
TTTCTAGGGCTTGAGCCGCGTTTTTCGCCAACTCCTCGCTACCCGGGACTCCGTATTCCGCCACCTCCACCTCTCCTCCAAGAAGGGCGACCTGCTCGTCAATGAGGGGCGGAATCGTTTCCCGGAGAACGGCTAGCGCCGAGGCGTATGTCGAGTGGCTGTGCACAACGGCCCCCGCGTCAGACCTCGTCCGGTAGATGGCTGCGTGCATCTTGGCCTCTGCCGACGGGTTCCGGCGACCCGCCACAACCTCCCCCTGGAAGTTGACAACCACTATGTCTTTGGCTTCCATCTCCTCATAGGGCACGAAGCTTGGCGTGATGGCCATTTCCTCCATGCCCTTTACTCTGGCGCTGACGTTTCCCTCGGATCCCACGACTAGCCTCTCCTCCGCCATCCTCCTGGCCGTCTGCAACACACTGCCCCTCAAACCTATCAGAGAGGTCTCCAACTCACGTTCCCTCTCCAATCCAACTCCGACAGACAGCTATATCTCCTCCTCTATACGGAGCCATGGGTACCGCAAAGACGAGGGGCTTCTTGCCGGGGAGCCAGCTCCTCGATTCCGCGTAAAGAGTCTTCGGCCGGGTTTGTATGGCTGGAGCTTGTTTCAAGGCCGCAGGAAGCGGCGGTGCACCATGACAATGTTGTCAGGCCGAGTCTATCATGATGCGGGGCTGCGACTCGCGTGGGAGACGCGCTTGAAGGGTGGAGTATGGACGAGCGGGCGGTTGGAGTCTTGCTCATCTAGCCTTGGGCAACCAGGATCCCTTCCATGCCGAGCTCTTGGTGGCCTGCCACCGCACAGTAGTAGGCGTGGCTACCGCTCTCAGTCGCCGTGAAAGTGACCGTCTTTGATTCTCCGGGCGAGATAAAGCCTGTGTTGACTCCGAACCTGTCTAGGGTGAAGGTGTGGGGTTGATTGTTCTCGTCGGGATTCACGAAGGTGATCTCGACGGTGTCCCCTGCATTGACCGTTATGCTAGGTAGATCAAATGAGAGTTCGAGGCCGTCTGCGCTTTCGACGCCATTGATTGTGAATGTCTTGATCTCTCCCCCCTGATCTCCTGGTGCGGTCAAGAAGAAGAAAGCAGCGATTCCCAGGACGAC
Organism: Thermoplasmata archaeon; assembly: GCA_046759065.1. Lineage (GTDB taxonomy): Archaea > Thermoplasmatota > Thermoplasmata > RBG-16-68-12 > JAGMCJ01 > JAGMCJ01. The sequence goes on from JBHIBK010000507.1 coordinate 1,111, forward strand.
GATGATCGCCACGCTGCCTACGATTGCTGCCGTGCTGACTCCTTTGGTCGACATATCATTCACGCATCTACTATAACAGTGTTATTCTCATCTGGCTAGCTATAAAAGCTTTCGCAGCAACTTAGGTGCTCCGAGCGCATGTTTTCAAGTCCAAGTGTAGAGCAGCAGAATCCGACTCAAGTTAGATTTATCTAACTTATTAATTCGGTCTACCGAAGAAGAGAGCATGCGCGTCCAGAAGCTTAGTCTGGATACGTTGGACGATTACCTATCGGAGATCTACCGTCTCCAGGAAAGCACAGGTCTCGTCACGACCTCGGATGTTGCCCGTAGGCTTGGTGTGTCCGCACCCACGGCTACGGCCATGCTGAAGAAGCTGGCGGATGAAGGCCTCGTCCAGCGTGAGAGATACAGGGGCGCAACGATGACGTCTTCCGGCAAGAGAAGGGCCCTGAAAACTCTGAGACGCCACAGACTTGCGGAGAAGCTTCTCGTCGATGCAC
>JBHIBK010000508.1:0-1612 GCA_046759065.1 Thermoplasmata archaeon
GGACATAGTACTTTCCAAAGGACAAGGCGAGGCCATTCCCGAGAGGGGCAACCCCAGTAATCTCAAAGACGTCGATTCCGACGTCCGTCTTTTGCTCTCGCTCGAGCGTCGTTCCCCCCGCGAAGGCCTCGATGGCCCGGTCGTTTTCGACCTCGATGGCAGCACTGACTAGCAGCCAGTCTGCCAGCCGCTTGGTGAACCCGATGTTCAAGCTGTCGAAGCGGAAGTTCACGTCACCGGGGTCGGTGGGGGCTGTCACCTCTCGGTCGAATTCTCGGATACCCCGGGACGGAACCGCAGGGGTGGTTCCGGGGAAGCGCTGGGCCGAGGCATAATTCATCGAGCCCACGACAAAGCCGGTGATCCGCGTCCCGGCGATATCGGGAATTACAGGTAATGGCCCTTTCCGTGCGGGGATCTGTTCGAGCTGGATTTCCTGCTCCCCCTTCCTGGGTCTTACCAGTTCCGGTTCCGTTGCGGCGGCAGGGAGCACGGCCAGCTGCGCTGGCTCGGATTCCTCCACGCGACTCAGGCGTTCCTGGAGCGCTTTGATCTTTGCGTCGTAGATCTGTTTCATCTCGTCAAGCACGGCCTTGGCGGCTTCTAGTTCTCTATGGAGCGCTTGAACCTCAGCGTGGTCGCCACTCGTCGTAGGCCCTGCGTAGACGGCCTGCTCGCCAAAGACCAGGCTGAGGGTGACGAAACTCACGAGGGAAATGATACGTATCCGAACATTACCTTTCATGGTCTGCTCTCCATTTCCCAACGTTCGGGGTAAGATCGGGTTGTACATGAATCAATGGCAGTCGGACCGGGGAAGGAATTATGCTTTGAGTGAGAGAGGAATAGCCCCCTCCCTCGGATTGGAGGAGCCATATGCCGGTGCGATGGGATCTACTTGGGAAGGCGGGGCGGGCCGCGACTCCTGTATGGTTGGGAGATAGGCGTTTCAGGGAGAATTGGTTCGATGGTTTGTAAGAGTTCGGTACATGGCAGGGGAATGGGCAGCGGGAGGATGTCTGGCAGCTCCCCGTTTGTCTGTGTTGTCATGGTGGAGACGGGGCATCCCTGGGGATCACCGTCGTGCAGCCCATGGTGCACCGTATGGGCAGGCGTGACGACGGCGTATGAGAGAAACAAGCTAACGATAGCCAGGGAGAGCCAATGTCTTTCGGACATGGTTTCTCTTAGAAGGTTCAAGAACGGGTCGCCTCGACGATCTGGGCTGAGGCGTCCCGGATGTGCAATTCGTAGCCCTTCCCGGGGTGGTCGGTGACATCTACGACGGTGAGATCAATCGTCAAGACAGTCCTCTTCCCTGAGACGATGCGAAAAGGATAAGCGACGGGGTCGTCAAAGACCTTCATGTGTGGCCTCCTTCCGTTCTTCAGGACCCCCTCTACCTGTTCGAGGTCGAACCTGATCCATCGATACCGCGCGGCCGGAGTATCTTCCGTGAGGAGAATGGCATATTTCCCGTCGACGAGTTGTGTCAGGTCGACGTTCCTCCTTGAGGGCGCAAAAAGCACCCACGCGCTCGCTTGGGGCCGTAGCCCACCCTGGATCCCGATCTGAGAGATGTCAAACTCCAGGCGGCGAAAGTCCGCGATGG
>JBHIBK010000509.1:0-1610 GCA_046759065.1 Thermoplasmata archaeon
GGTCAACCTTCAACGTCCTCCCCTCAGGTACTCCAAACCTAGGTCTTTCACCCGCGTCAGGAAATCCTTTTCCTCTGGCCTTTCCTCGATGAGTCTTTCCAAGCGCTTTTCAAAGGCCTCCCGCGGGCTGTCAACTCGGCTCAGGAACACGCGCCCGAATCCCTCCACTTCCAAACGCGTCTGGTCGAGAGTGAAGTGGAAGAAGAGATCGCTGGCTTCCTGATACACTTCGCGAACTTGCAGACTTCGATGCTGTTCAGGCCGAATCAACCCATTGAGCGAGAGTCTGGCGATAGCATCAGGATCCGGGTCCTCCCTCAGGTAAGAAACGACTAGTTCGGTGAGATCTCGCCCATCGTCCTTCCCTAAGGTCAGCTCCAGTGCTCTCATTGGGCGGGTCGGCAGTTTGATCTGTTCCACTTCGACGCCCTCCTGGGTGATCTCGGCCCACACGAAACCTTTGTTGTCATCTGCGTCGGCCCAGGTAAGACGTTCAATGGACCCGGGGTTCACAATCCACGTCTGGTCCCGCACTCGGACGAAGGGATTATGGTAGTGACCTAGGGCCACATAGCTGACCTCAGGCGGTATGTCTTGGGCGGAGAATGGGTGTTGGCGAATGAAGGACAGATCATTAGGCATCACATCTCCTGCCTGGAGGGATCCGTGAACCAGAACGATGTTGTGTCTTCCTTTTGGGGAGAGACTGTCTCCGAAAGGATTCATCTCTTCTCGCTCTGCGAAAAAGGAACGTCCGGCCACCGTTACTGGCTTGCCATCGATCTTGAGCGTGGCCGAAACGAATCGGTCACTTTGGCCAAATACCCGAGCGATACCGGCTGCTTCAAGAACGTCTATAGCAAGCGTACCGGGTCCCCTGCGGAGCTTAGGGACATCATGGTTCCCGCCTATGACAAAGACCTTCACTCCGGCCACGCTCACCTCCTTCAACTTACGGACCAACAGTTCACGGGCGGAGTTTCCCGGGTTGATCCGATCGAAAACGTCCCCGGCCAAGAGAAACAGATCAGGCTCGTTCTCTATCACATAGTCAGCGATTCGCTCAAAGTTGCTCTTGAGGTCTTCCTTTCGCCTGTCTCGACGTGTAAGGTTAGCGATGCGGAAATTTCGATCCAGATGTAAGTCCGCGGCATGGACGATCTGAACGGACATACGACTCCCCCGTGTCAGTAAGCGACAATGCTGACACTAGATTTATCATTTTCTTGTGTCTGGCAGAAAAGTACGCTCCGAACCGCCCAGCATGCATTTTTCCTGGGGACGGAGCCAGATAGCATTCCGTAGTCTCTAAGAGGCACTGCTGGGCTAATGCTACACCAAGGGAGCCAGTGAGATCATCGTACTTGTCAGAGTCCCAGTGGCAACTGCGACGAGACCTTAATATGCTAGAGAAAGTTACAGTAAGCCCCGACCACTTTCGAGGACCGTTATGCTAGTCACCCAAGAATTCCGCGACAGGAGCGATCTTCTTTCGTATCTGACGGAAGCCTATGCTAGGCAGAAACTCCCCTCGCTCCACTGTTTCCTATTCTTTCTAAATGAGCAGTTCGACTTGGAGGGTGCCTTCAATCTCGCCAATCTGAAAGGCC
>JBHIBK010000510.1:0-1610 GCA_046759065.1 Thermoplasmata archaeon
CTGCAAGAAACCTTTTTACCTGAGAGAACTTCTCTGCGACTAGTGAAAATGGTGTATTGCCCATCTTGTGACGAGGTCTTCCTCAAGAGCAGGATTGAAAGGAATCTGTGTCCGAACTGCGAGGGCAGAGCGAGGAGCGTCAGCGTCGGGCTTTCGTGGCAGTACGTCGTTTCAGCCATCGTTCTGATTGCTGGTGCGGGCTTCATCTTCGTCTTGAACGATCAGGACATGATGATGAGGCTCATAATCTTCATCATGTTTGCAGTCCTCGCATTCTCGCTTTCGAGCTGGGGTGTGGAAGCCCAAAAGATGAAGGCTCTGGAACTCGCAAGAAAGGAAAGGGATGAGGAATGAAGATCGTGCTCGGTCAGGTCCAACCAGAGTTGGGAGACAAGGAGAGGAATCTGGAGAAGATGGAAGGAGTGGTCTCGGAGAATGAATGCGATCTCGCAGTCTTCTGTGAGCTCTTTCTGACGGGATACATGTGCAGGGATGACTTCCCAAGGCTCGCTGAGGAGTTGTCCGGTCCTTCCGTCGCAAGGGTCAAGAACATCGCGGATGAGCATGAATCCCACATAATCTTCGGAATGCCAGAAATGGACGGGGCGACGCGGGGGATCTACAACTCCTCCGTTCTCGTCACTCCTGAGGGAGAAGCGCACTCGTACAGAAAGCTGCATCTGGCGGACTTCGGACCCTTCGAGGAGAACCTCTTCTTCGGGAGGGGAAGCAGGCTTGAGGTGTTTGATACGAAGATAGGGACCATGGGACTCCTGATCTGCTTCGACATCTTCTTTCCAGAGCTATCGAAGTATTATGCCTTGAGCGGTGCGGACATCATCATCGCGTCCTCCGCCTCACCCTCGACGAGCAAGGACTTCTTCCAGAGGATCATCCCTGCAAGGGCGATCGAGAACGCTCTCTTCGTGGCCTACTCGAACCTCGTGGGGACCGAAAGGAACATGGTCTTCTTCGGAGGGAGCACTGTCGTCGGGCCCAGGGGAGATGAGAAGGTGAAGGCGAAGGAGTACGAGGAAGATGTCGTGCAATGCGACATCGACGTCAAGGAACTCGAGAAGGCGAGGCGGCATAGACCGACGGTGAGGGACACACGCTTCGACATACTGAGGAGAATCCCAGAGTTCCAGGGAGAGTCCAGGTGACGCAATCTTTTTATACGGACCTAGGACTATCACGTCCGCTCTTTTCAGAGCCGATGAATGATGAAGTTCGAAAGAACTGAAGGAGGTCGAAACATGGCAAAGCCCATATACGTGAGATTCGAGATGCCCAAGGAGCTCATCGACGTAACATACCAGGTCGTCGAGCTTTCGAGGGACAGCGGGAAGGTTAGGAAGGGAACCAACGAGGTCACGAAGCTCGTGGAGCGGGGGGAAGCTTCGTTCGTGGTCATGGCGGAGGACGTTCAGCCTGAAGAGATCCTCGCCCACATTCCACTGCTCTGCGAGGAGAAGGGCATTCCGTACGCCTACGTGCCTAGCAAGCAGGAACTCGGTGTGGCATCTGGACTGGGAAAGGCGACAGCTTCCACGGCTGTGGTGGATGCAGGCAAGGGGAAGCCCATGATGGAAGACCTTGTCAAGAAGTTG
>JBHIBK010000511.1:0-1607 GCA_046759065.1 Thermoplasmata archaeon
GAAGGGGGAAGCGTTGGATCCGTCAATCCGGCGCTTGGGCCTCGAGCCTTACCACTTGGTCACTCTCCGCCTCGAACACTTGCCCCAGAGGGAGAAGGTCAGGCTCTCTAGACGGCTGTACGGCTACGAGTCCGTACGGAAGTACGGAGGAAAGAGGTACAGAAGCCGCAAGCGAGGTTTCGTTGAAGCGGAGGGGGGCTGGAAGCTCGGCCGGGGGACGTTCCTCATCCCGTCCAAGGCTTGGCCTGCCTTAGATGCAATCTTACGGGAACACCGAGGGAAACGATGGGGATTCCCCGTCTGGATCGCTCGACCATAGACAGATGTGTTCTTCTCTGTCGACAACGTAGTCCTCCTGCCCTATCGCTTTCTGGCGCCATCATCAGCCTACTGATTGCCTCGACCACGACTGAAGATCTCGATGACCTTCACCTCTTGTCCCTCAACCACGTCTACTGTGTGGAATCGGTCCATGCGGAGGCGATGGCGATACACTCGCCTGGTGTGGGCGTTGCACGCGAGGATGTGGCAGTAGCCTTGTAGGGCTACGACAAGGCGGGTCCTCTCACTGTCTGGATGGCTTATGTGAACCATCAGAATTCTGTGAGCAGGTACTGTGGCGCCGGTCTCAGGGCACGACTGACAGGATCGACCTCGACCCCCAGGCCCTCCAACGCGAAGGCTCCGAGGAGCGGAATGTCGTCTTCCTCTCCCAGGACCACGAGACTCGGGCCGCTCCGGCTGTCGTAGGAGATTCCAGCCCAGCCTAGATCACGCGAGACTTCCGTCCCGCCGGCAAGGGTGAAGGTCCTTCGCTCTGCCGCCTGGATTCCTAAGTCTTCTGCGAGGGCCCGAGGGATGACCGGGTATGTAGCACCGGTGTCCACTACCATGTCCACTTCCTGAGCACTCTCTCGGTCCTGGAGATTGAAGACGTTGACCCTGACCTTGAAGACGCCCATTGCAGATGATAGAGGCATCTGGTCAGGCGTATACCTTTGCACGAGGTCACCGAAACTGCAACCAGATTGGACGTAGCATTACCATCGGACTGCTACGTCATGGAGACCTTTGGCGCCGCCCTCTTCCCCGAAGGATGACATCTCCCGTGGACGGAGTCCCAGATCCCCCCTAGGACCGCTGTGCCTTGCTCGAGGCCTGAACTCTAACAATCGACCCGGAATCCGTCTCGACGTAAACTATAGCTTGTACCCCCCATTAAGGGTGCGTGAGGATGCCCTTTCTTCGGAGGAGGCACGGCGAACATGGAGCAGGAAATACGCTTCTGTCTTACGCCTGACGAGGTCCAGATAGCATACGCCACGGTGGGCGAGGGGTCCCCGCTGGTGAAGGCCGCGAACTTCCTGAGCCACATGGAGTTCGATTGGCGCAGTCCCGTCTGGAGTCACTGGCTGGCGGAACTGGCGAGGGACCACCTCCTGGTGAGGTATGAGGAGCGCGGATGCGGCCTGTCGGACTGGGCCGTAGAAGACTTCTCCTTTGACGCCTGGGTGCGGGACTTGGAATCCGTGGTGGATGCTCTCGGCCTTGATCAGTTTGTCCTCCTGGGAATCTCGCAAGGAGGCCCCGTGGCCATCGAATACGCT
>JBHIBK010000512.1:0-1606 GCA_046759065.1 Thermoplasmata archaeon
TATCAGGAGCCACTGTCACCTTGACCTACCTTCGACCGGACGGAACCACCCTGAACAGAACTGTCACCACGCGAGAAGATGGCTCCTTCACCGACAGCTTTTCGCTGGACATGGAGGGGTCGTGGAGTGTGACCGCATCGTGGGAGGGGGACGAAGAGCACGCAGCATCCGCCACTGAGCTGCCCGTCACCCTCAACGTCAGCGGTGGCATAGTCGCCCCAGTCAGGGCGCCTCCGAAGCCGGAGGGAGCGGCCACGGCTATCACGCTCGGGGCGGCCGTCAGCGTCGGTTTGACGACCGTCATGAACCTGAGCGGGCTCGGACAGGCCTTCAACTCTTTCCTCTCCAAGCTCTCGATACCGGGTTGGTTGAAGGACTTCCTTCAGCTCTACGGCGAAGAAGCCTTCAAGGCGGTGACGGAGGAAGAGGTGAAAGAGAGGAGAACGAGGCCTAGATTCTCTGGAAGGGAGCTGAAATCGATACTAGCCTCGTTTCTGATGGTCTCCCTGATGTTCGCGTTCGTGGAGGCCAACGGCCTGCCGAGCTTCCTGCACCTCGATGTGCTCGTGGCGGTTGTCCCTGTGGCCCTCCTATCGGTCGGCCTAGTCATAGTTGCCGAGGAGCTCTTCGAGGCCATAGCATCCAGGCTCTTCGGGATATGGGGAGAGTTCCGCCTGTGGGCCTATGGAACCATGGCCTTCTTGGTGTCGGGCCTCGTCTTTCTGGTGCCCTTCTCTACCCCAGGAAGGGCGATGTATGGGGGCCTACAGCTGCCGAACAAGACCAAGGGTCTCCTGGTGGTGGCGAAGATGCTTCTGCTCCTATCGTTGACCCTCCTCTTCTCCGCCCTGTTCATAGCTGGATTCGTCTCTCTGGGCGACATTGGTTTGCTGATCACGTTGATGACGGTCTCCTACCTGATGGTGCCACTCGCGCCCATGGACGGAAAGGAGCTCTTCGACTACAGCAAGGGGCTCTGGGCGGGTGTCTTCTTTCCCTCAATGACACTCTTCTACCTTTGGTCGGTTCACGCCATCCCTCCGCTAGCTTTCGTAGCCACCGGGATCGCGTCAATCATCCTTTTCCCAATAGTCCTGGTGAAGACGAGAGGCAGCAAGCAGCCAGAGACCTAAAAGAGTTCTGGTTCAACCACCTAGGCGAAGCTCCCGTCAATGAAAGGCAAAATACTCTCCACCCGGGAACCTTGAGATGGAGATTGAGAGATGAAGTTCCTGATCCTTCAGCGAGCCGTCCCCGAAGCCCCCGCTGAGAGCCTCGTCAGGCTGACCCCGGAGCAGTTCAGCTACCTGGACCGATTGAAGGAGGAGGGGAAGGTCGACCTCTACTACCACATGGTAGGGCAGCAGGGCCAGATGATCATGTGCAACGCCGAGAGCGATGAGGAGCTCTCTCGGATCGTGAGCCAAGACCCCCTCTTCTACTACACGAAGCGGGAAATCTATCCCCTCACGACCGCCGAGACCCACAAGAAGCACATGAGGGAGATCCTCGCGAAGAGGTAGCTTCGAGAACTCCGAGTTCTCTAGAGCGAGGGAGAAGAGACATGACTAGGTGGGCGTCCCCGTATCCCGCCCTGATCCTCGAC
>JBHIBK010000513.1:0-1604 GCA_046759065.1 Thermoplasmata archaeon
AGGTTTCCTTCTGGACACGTGGTTCGGGCCTGTGACTCGCGAACAACCTCAGCGGATGTCTCAGACTTCAGGGTCTCGCCACTAGCGCGAGGTAGGAGCTGAGGAAGAGGGCCGAATGCAAAGCGTTGTCGAAGCTGTATGGTGGTAAAAGCCTTTGAAGTCAATGGCTCGGCCACGGACAGCGGGCAAGGTCTCTGGATAACCGGCTCCCGTAGTCGTAAATGCCAAGGGCATTCGCGCTTGAGGCAGAGACTTATGTCTTCGCTCTTCCGACCTCTACCAGAACCGACTTGCAGTGGTCCTTGACCCTGACCGACCTGTATATCTTGGCTATCCGAAGAGCCTCGTCGATGATGAAGGTTGAGCGGACCACGCCCCAGTGCTTCTTTCCGAACATGGCTTTCTCCTTGTAGACGCCGTACGTCTTGGCTACAGATGCGTCTGGGTCGCTGAGGAGTCTGAAGGGTAGATCGTACCTTTCGGCGAACCTCTTGTGTGATTCTACGCTGTCTGTGCTTACGCCGAGGATGACGGCGTTCTCCCGCTGGAAATCGCTGTAGCTGTTCCTGAAGTCGGAGGCCTCTGTGGTGCACCCCGGTGTGAAATCCTTTGGATAGAAATAAAGAACCACCTTACGACCTCGGAAATCGTTTAGGGAAACCTCTTCACCGTTTTGGTCTCGGAGGGTGAAGTCGCGTGCCTCTTCCCCTGTCTGTGGCTCTCGCAATTGGGAGAGCTCAGAGATCCGAGTCTCTGAAGCATCCTCAGCTTCGCGTTTCTCTGGCATTATGGTCATGTCTCCCTTAGGGCCTCGTGATGGATGAGAGCCAGGCCCTGCCTCCGACTGGGTGAATGTTGGTCTCGAATTCGGCCTCCCGGATGTAGTTGATCCTCCATCCCTCTCGGAATGTGAACCGGATCTCTGCTTGCGTCACGCGCCTCGGGCCTCCCCACGAGTCGGGCTCGTGCTCGCTGAAGCAGAGCATGTGATACGTCCCCCCTGACCGGAGCGCGGCAGCCAGGCTGCTGGAGAACAGCTCGCGTCCCTCATCTGAGAACCCGTGGAAGAGGCCGGAGTCGATGATGGTGTCGAACTTCCTGCCGAGGCGGTGGAGTTCTAGGGCGTCAAACGCCCGAAACGTCGCCTTCGATCCGCGCCGTACTGCCTTCGCCTTGGCCTTCTCAATGGCGACCGGCGAGCTGTCGATGCCCCACACTCTGTGCCCTAGTCCGGCCAGATGCATGGCGTTCTCCCCTGTTCCGCACCCGACGTCCAGCACATCTCCCCGTATCTCGCCCGCCTCCGCAAGGCGCACAAGCTCCGGCTGCGGGCGGCCGATGTCCCAAGGAGGAACCCCCGCCGCGTATGCCGGATCGAAAACGGATGTCATGCAAAAGGCCTCTCGGAGTCTCCACGCGGAACTCCTCTATGCGTAATCGGAGTCGCGATCGGCACCTTTGGCTCGACCTTCTCCTTGAGCCGGTCGTAGTGATTCCTGATGGTGACCTCGGTGGTTCCGGCGGCTTTGGCCACCGTTCTTTCATCCACGTCTACGCCGAGAACTCTGCAGGCGTAGTAGATGGCTCCCGCTGCGCTTGCTGCG
>JBHIBK010000514.1:0-1598 GCA_046759065.1 Thermoplasmata archaeon
GAAACGAGCGCCTCAGCTTGGAGAAACTGAGGAGGCTGGTTGACAGGAAGACCACGGAGAGGGTCGCCTTCGCCTGCACAGCTGTTTACTACTTCCACGACCTGCGCGACGAATTCCCAACTGTGAAGCCCTACATCATGCGTGACTTCGCGATCCTCGCGACGAGGGTTGAATCCCAGATGTTTTTCTCGAAATCGAAACGAATGTCCTTGTCATGCTGGGGACTGAGTTGCGAGGGCCCACAGGGCGCCAGCCAAGGCGTACGAGGCCAAGGCGTAGGCTGCCATGACCCACGCCCCCTTTCTGCCCAGTCCGGTCAGGTGAACTGCCGCAATGGGTAGAATCACCGGGAACAGGATGAACATCAGCCGGAGCTCCATGAAGGATCGAGCGAGGAACACCGGCACGGTCGCAATCAGATAGGGCCACAGCCTGAGGGCTTTGGTGGCGGCGATGCTCTCACGGAATCGAATCAGGGCCAGGGCAAGGGCGCCGTGGAACGCGGCTACTAGGGAACCGGTCCACCTCAGGGGAAGCAGGACCAGCAGTGGCAGAGTCCTCGCGTCGATGTCTAGGGAACCGTATAGAGTGACTTCCCAGGCACTTGGCCCCGGAGCACTGTAGGAAGAGATGGTCTTTTGGGGGCCTTCCTGGTAGTAGATGAGGAGACTCTTGCCTAGGTACCAGTTCCAGAGCACGACGGGTAGAGCTGCGAACAGGAGAAAGACGCCTAGGCGCAGGAGGTCGCGTCTCGAAGTGTCACGTCCCCAAGCCACCGCAAGCAAGTGTGCTAGTACCAATGAGAGGACGATCTCCCTGGTGAGAACGCCCACACCGACGACTAGGGCGCTCGCTACGGTCCTGGACAGAGACATCCTCCCTTTCCATCGAGCTAGGAGGTAAAGTCCCAGGGTGAGAGAGAACCAGGAGGTCATATCGGTCAGCAAACTGGCTCCGAATGCCAGAACGGGTGCTGAGAAGTTGAAGAGCAAACCCGCCCACAGGCCTCCTACGTAGGAATGAGTCAAGATCTGTGTCAGTTTGAAGAGAAGCAGGCAGGTTCCTAGCCAGAAGACAGAACTGACGATGGCAAAGGCCACATCCAGTTCCACGACCGGAGAGAGCAGCGACGTGAGGAAGGGTACCACGGGCCTCAGTTGGAGGGCGTTGGAGGCCCCGAGGCGGAACTCCGATGGGTCTGCGCCGAGAAAGAAGGTCGCGGCGGTAAGATAGATCCGGGAATCCAAGAACCTGTGACCGAAGGTCCAAGAGATGTTGAACAGGGCTGAGCCTACGAGTATCAGATATCCTGTCTTCCTGTTGTCTATCACTGCTCCTATTCGGTCTTGGAACGACAACACCTTAACACGCCTTCGCGGGAAGCTTCATGCCATTCACCTGGGATTGTCCAATTGGAGAACGATGGTTCATGTGGATATTACGCTGCTTCAAGTCCATGAGTCACGCCGATGTTCAGTCAGATGTAAACGACGAGGTTGGCCAGGGCTCGCAGCGTGTACGTGGCGAAGACCAACACGGGGGCTAGGACGACCAGTGTCCTGACTCTTCCCTGGCCGAGAACTCTTTGGGGATCGGAC
>JBHIBK010000515.1:0-1595 GCA_046759065.1 Thermoplasmata archaeon
ACTCCCTCTATGTCAAGTCCCTCGATGACGCTGGGCCTCTCCAAGACGACGGCGTCCCGCGTCCTCCACCCCACCCTGATGCTCTTGCCCACGGCGTGTATCTCGGTAGTAGAGGCAGCGGGCTCAGTCACCTTGAGACTATTCTCATCAGGTGTCTTCAAGACATACTCGATGAGGTTGCCGAAGAAGTAGAAGCCGTCGAGCGTGGTCTCCACCACGTTTTCGTACTTATCTGCCGGGTCCAAGACCAGCCGCTCTGGCCTGACGCCGTACGCAACCTTGGCTCCGGTGAGATCACCCCCATCCCGCGGCACAGGCGCCATGAACACACCGGTCTCTGTCTTCACGGTGTATTCGCCCTTTCTGTGGGACTCCACCTCGCCTGAGAAGAGGTTGATGTCTCCGACAAACCTGGCTGCGAACACGGTCTCTGGACTCCAGTAAACCTCGTCAGGGGTTCCAGTCTGCTCCACGACCCCCGTGTTCATTATCATAAGAGTATCCGCCATGCTCAATCCCTGCTCCTGATAGTGGGTCGTTAGGATGAAGGTGTTTCCCACCTCCTCGTGAAGGACTTTGAAATCTTCGATCAGCTTCCTCATCAGCCTGTAATCGACGTGGCTGAGGGGCTCGTCTAACAGGAGAACACTGGGGTCGAGGACCAAGGACCGGCAGACGGCCACCCTCTGCCTCTGTCCTCCGCTCAGCTCAAGTGGAGACCTTTTCTCGAAGCCTTCCATTCCCACGAGGTGGAGGACTTTCTGAACCGACCTTTCGATCTCATCAGGTTGTTTCCCTAACATCCTCAGGCCGAAGGAGATATTGTTGTACACGTTCATGTGGGGAAATAGGGCATAGTTCTCCAGCATCATGGAGATGTCACGCTTGTACGCCGGCACGTTCCGCATGTTCTGCCCATTTATATAGACGTCTCCGGAATCGTAATCCAGTAGCCCGGCGAGAATCTTCATGGTCGTGCTCTTTCCACAGCCGCTGGGTCCCATGATCACGAAGAAGTCTCCGGCATCCACCTCGAAAGAGAGGTGGTCGAGCGCTAGGGTTTCCTCGCCGTACCACTTGACTAGGTCATTAACTTCTACTGCCTTGGTCATCTTACAAGCTTCAGATATGAGAGAGAGAACTCCTTAAGTCTTACCTTGGCTGAACGGGGCGCCCCCGATGGCTCCACGAGAGATATCATTCAAAGGTTTCCGATCGTCGGTTTCTTGTTGCCAACGGTTTAAAGTAGCAATTGAGCCATTGAGTGTGAAGGCGTTATCCTGTGATTGAGACGAAGAAGATCCGAAAGGCGGTGGTCAACATGTTCGAGGTCAACATGGGAGTCAAGCCCGGCGAGAAGATCCTCGTCGTAACTGACATTCCTAGACAGTCGGAGTGGATATCGTACGACACTGAAAAGCTGACTGAGATGGTGAGAAGATCCCTCCTAGCCAAAGCTGTGTCGGACATAGCCACGGAATCCTTCACTAGAAACAAGGTCGATTTCTTCGCCTATCCCAGCGCCGAAAGGCATGGGAACGAGCCGGGGAGGGAAGTTGAAGAGGAGATGAAGAAGTCAGATGTCGTAGCAGCGA
>JBHIBK010000516.1:0-1589 GCA_046759065.1 Thermoplasmata archaeon
CCGTCGAGCCCGGGAAATCCTGTACCTCTGTGAACCCATGCCCGCCAAGAAAGCCTTGGAATGGGGCCTTGTGAATGAGGTGGTCCCGTACGAGGAGCTGGACGAAGCCGTGGAGGAGATGTGCCAGAAACTCATCGATAAGTTCCCAGAGTGTAGCCGCTACACCAAGCAGCAGGTCAACTTCTGGAAGGACCTGGCTTGGCACATGACCATCGGCCACGCGAGGGACTGGCTATCCATCCACTTTGCCACCCGGGAGCCCTGGGAGGGCATGAAGGCCTTCGTGGAGAAGAGGCCCGCTCGGTACAGAGAGCTGAGGGAGGAGGCGGCCGCCGGAGGTGCACCGGCCTTCCTCTGGGGACCGTACGTGAAGGAATGCGGGAAGTGCGGTGCCAAGGGCATCCCTGAGAGCTTCGCGTACTGCGGTGCCTGCGGCTCGGAGCTGGAGTGATCGGTCCCTTGGAGTCGGCCCCAGCGGCCTCTCTGCGGAAAGTTGACCCTGTCTAGGATGAGACCCTCCCAACTTGGAAGAAGGCAGGTGCCGAAGAGATCACGGCCGAAGTGGGGCTAGTTGGGCTAATCGGAAGGGGGGAATCGCAGGTCTAGCCTAGCAAAGCTTTTCTGGCAACGTGCCTTCGGGAGTCCAGCCAAATCCAGCCTCATGGCTGGACTTCAGATATGGCAGGGGCAGCGCATGTCTCTGTGGGCTGGCTCAATACACGCTTAGGAGCACAATCACAGTGATAGAGGCGATTGCAGACTTTGTCCGGGGTGACGCTGAAGCTGGCGTGGGCCTCGCTCTGCAGGATGAGGACGGGCGCTACGTGTTCTCTCTTGCAGGGACGCGGCGTCGTTGCCGTCCTGGAGAACTGTTCTACGCTGGGATTGGTGGCCACAGAGAAGGAGGCGAGGATTGGCTGACTTGTGCACATCGTGAAGCTAATGAGGAAATCGGAACGGATATCGAAATCCTGTCCGCTCCCTTCACCTGGTATGTTCCCCAGCATGGTCCAATCCGACAGCTTGAGGTGACTGATCGGCCTCGACCTCTTGCATTCTATGAGATGATTCATGAACCAGGTACGCCACGGTCTGGAGAACTGTATCGCATTGTGATATACAAGGCGCGGTTGCATGGATTACCTAGAGACCTGCCGCGGGATGAGGTTCAAGGCGTCATCGCTTTGACTGCAGAGCAGGTGATTCGAGGGCCCGAGCGAAAACCTTCGCTAGCCGAATTGGTTGACGAAGGAGGCATGATAGTCGATATTGGTGAGACCGTGGATCTACAAATTCGTCTGTATCCTATCGGAACCGCGATGGCTTTGGGTCACCTGCTGCGCCACGCAACAGAAAGCACCCAGTGAATTCGAGTGATGCAGACGCGGGACATCTTAGAGATAGTGTAGGCATCATCACCCGCCTGATGCGGAGGGAACAGTCCGGCCTCACGTAGTAGCCCTTAAACGTGTTCGCCTCCAGCCGAGAACGACCTTTGAGGCGGGTTGCCACGTTTGAATAGACACCAGAGGGCCTCACCGGAAAAGCTTGCCCAGCCATCTCCTCTCAAAGAGGACCTTTCCCCAATG
>JBHIBK010000517.1:0-1582 GCA_046759065.1 Thermoplasmata archaeon
ATCCTTCCATTACTATAGTGAGGTTTGCTAATGCAGGTTGAAGCACTGAGATACGAGCAGCACGGGCGGCCTTACTACTTGGTTGTCAGGTCTGCGGAGGAGCTAGTGGAAGACGAATCGATTAAGGTGGCAACCCACGACCCACAGACCGAGTCGGGGTATCAGCGGCCCCTCACGCAGGCGAGATCGATGGACTTCGGGAGGTACATCAAAGAGCGATCGTACACTTCGCCGCCTGCAATCCTGGTCTCGCTGCGGAAGGAGGGCGCCTTGAAGTTCACCCCTCACGAGAAGGGGAGCCACATCGGGATATTGGAGATCCCCGACAATCTCCCGAAGTGGATAGTGGATGGACAGCACCGGAAAGCCGGCCTTGACTGGGCCCACTCCCGGGGCATTGACCTCTCAGATCTCGAGTTCCCCGTGATTCTCATGGAGGCGTTAGAGGAGACCGAGGAGATGTTCCAGTTCATTGTTATCAACAAGACACAGGTCGGGGTGGAACCAGCGCTCACGAACACCAACATAGCCAAGCTGCGTGACTACCTTCGAGAGCATGGCGACTACGTGAAGAGCGTCGTGGGTCTTCCGAGAGTCATCGAGAGAGACATGAGCTGGCGACCTGACGTTACACGTATCGTCCACACACTCGCAAAGACGATCAGCGACAATCCCAACGATCCATTTTACTTGAACGCGTGGTACAACCGGATAAAGCTGGGCGGAACGAAGAAGACGCGGGACTTGACCTTTGCCGCGAGTCAGAAGAGCATGGAGGACTCGTTGAGGCCCGTATATGACCACTTCAGGAGCGTGAGTGGCCAGGTGGACACAGACTATGTAGCTAAGATCTTGGCGCTCTACTGGAGAGCTATTGGAGAGCTCTGCCCCACCGCGATGAGCGACACGAGGAACTACCTAATCCAGAGGACAACCGGGATTTTCGTCCTTCATGGTATCTTCCCAACGGTCCTACCGTTGGCCACCCGTGACAGCAAAGCCGTATCGGTGCAGCGTATTAAGGAAGTCCTCTCCGCGTATCCCGAGGCTTTCAGAGACGAGTACTGGGAAAGAGAGACCGGCGTGGGTAGATTCGGAACCTCCCAGAAAGTATTCAGAGCGATCCGAGATGAAATCCTTGGCAGACTCGATGAGGCCGTTGCGGAGCAGGAGGAGTCTGTAAAGCCGTACGAGATCGAGGTCTGACCTGAGTAAGAAGGGGTTCCGTGTGACAAGGAGTGACTAGGATATGAGTGCGGACGTGCAAGGGGAAGCCCCTCCAGCGGTGAGGTCAACAACGAAAAGGGAGTTGGCCCAGGGCTTCCCGGCTTGTCCTCATCATCACCGAGTAAGGGATGACCGTCGCGGGGAGGTCTACTGCTCCGACTGCGGCCTCGTTGTCAGGGACGTTGTCCTCTACGGACCGCCCCCTCGCGTAGAGACATCCTACTCACCTCCGCGGCTATCACATGACGAGGGGAGGCCAACCATAGCCGGCCTTTCGCGGCCCATATGGGGGCTTGATTCGGAACGCTTGGAGCGTCAGCGCTTCGCTGCGATAGGACGTGTGGTGGCCTCCATC
>JBHIBK010000518.1:0-1581 GCA_046759065.1 Thermoplasmata archaeon
TCTTGCAGCGCTATGGCGTACGCTTTGAGCATATTCCCGTGAAGAAGGAGTATCGGCTGGAGATTTCCTTTTACAAGCGGGCGGGAGGTGTTGCCGCGCAGACAGCACTCCGGCGATATGTGACCACGCTCGTGGAGAGGCACGGAGAACCGGAATACGCGGGGGCCTCCCGCTTCAAGGGTGAGGCGTATGCGCAGTTCTCGAAGGCGGACATGCGGGTCTTGGGAGAACGCTGAGGGACACCGCCACGAACAGAGAGAAGTGGGCCCGGCCGGATTTGAACCGACGACCCTCTGGTTATGAGCCAGATGCTCCACCAGGCTAAGCTACGGGCCCTCATCGCGATGATAGGGATTTTCGTATTTAATACTGTAGCAACGGTATCCAAGTTGGTATTTGGTAACCAAAGTGGTGAGTTCCAACTGAGCCTTATATATGGTCGGGAAGATGAAGATAATGAGCCGTTACGGGCAGTGTTGATTCTCCCCGGAGATTCTGACGCTGGCCTGGAGGGGGGTGAACGAGCGCTCCATCACAAACGCTGGATGCCGGACGGGATTTTTCGAAAAGCGACGGCTCCTCCCTCCTTTTTTCTGCTCAACACTAAATAGCTCGAAACGCATCTACAACAAGGGGGTCCAGAGTGAGGGGACTTGGTTCGATACTGGTGTGCGCTCTCTTCATCCAATCAACGCTTCCTTTGGCAATGCCGATTGACGACATCATGAGTCAGGCCACGGGGACGGAGTTCCTCACGTTCTGGTCTGGGGATCTCATCATAATCGCTCAGCAGCCCGACACGGAGGTCTCGCTCTACGACATTGACACCGGAACCCTTCTCAGCGCGACCGATTCTCGGCTGAACAGTCCGCCCATATCCAATCCTTTCGTGCTGAGCAACTCAGGTGATTCATGGAAGGAAAGGGGCGGTGTCGGTTCTCTGACCCAGGAGATCAGGCTGAAGGTTGTCACGTCGGACGCGACAGGCGGGTCGGCTCGAAAGCCCGTCACAATCTGGACGGGATACCTCAACCCTGGAAGCGACAATCCCTGGATGTCCTATGTGCCCGCCTACGGGGAGGAGGGGAGAAGCGGCACTGAGTTGGGACACGAGTTCCTCGCGTTCGTGGACGAGGAGATGTACGTCTTCGCCCTCAAGGAGACGGGGAAATCGACCCTCATAACGGTCGACGATATGGTCACCAACCAAGATCCGGACACGGATGATGATTACACGCTTACGTCGTCCTCTCCCGAACTGGACTACTCGGACTCGGAGATCGAGATATTCTATGTCCAAGGCTTCGAGGAGGATACGGTCCACATAACGAGCAACGTCCTGGCTTCCGTCCTCGTGGGAAAGCGGTCAAGGAGTCTTGGGAATGACTGGTCCGCGACTCCTCCGTCGTACGCAGCTGGTGACGAAGGTGTGGAAAGGGGAACGCTGTTCTACACCTATGTGAGAAGCTATCTCACGGTATTTCCTTTGGAGGCTGACACCCACGTTTCCATCGTGGACCTCAGCGACGGCGATGACAGCATCAATGTCACTCTGGACGGGGACGATTCGGATGGAACATA
>JBHIBK010000519.1:0-1579 GCA_046759065.1 Thermoplasmata archaeon
AGGTTCTGTGCCAGTCCTCGTTTCCCTCAGCGTCGGTCTTGATCAGATAGACATCCTGTGACCATGAGTTCGCGAGGCGCGAATCGCGCGTGAAATCGGGAATCCATTTCCTACCTACTGTTATGTATCCTCCGTCGGTAGTCTGCTGAACAGAATGGCCAGAACCTCTACCGTAGGTTCTGCTCCATAGCTCGTTCCCTTCAGAATCAGTCTTGACTAGATGAACATCATATAACCATCGATCGCGCGCGACATCCCAACGCGATGTTTGGCCTGCAATTATGTACCCTCCGTCGGCGGTCTGCTGAACTGAGCGACCACTGAAGTCCACATCTTCGCGGACATTCCGGTCTTTTTTGCCATTGAAGGTTTTGCTCCAGATCTTGTTTCCCTCTGCGTCAGTCTTTATGAGATAAATCTCACGCTTATCACCTTTTGAATATGATTTGCCCGCTATTATGTATCCTCGATCGGTGGTCTGCTGAACAGAATAGCCAGAACCTCTGTCATAGGCTCTGGACCACAGCATATTTCCGTTGGAATCAATCTTAACCAGGAAAACGCTATCGTTCGTAACATCCGTGCTGCTCGCGTAGACCTGTGTATTTCCTACTACTACGTAGCCACCGTCAGAGGTCTGCCGAACATTATGACCTTCAAAATCGTATTCGCGCCCGCGAGGGATTTCATCGTCAGACGAATGGGTTCCGATGATTCTAATCCATTCACTTGGTTGTATGCCACTTTCGTTCTCTCTGGTCTTAGGGTTTCTTCTCACATTCTCAACTCCTCGGCCAGAGGATGGCAGCTTCCCCCCAATGAGAGGAAGGAACCTGCTTGATAAAGTCTTTCACGTGCAGGGGTCCTCCGCCTAGAAGAGGAGTTCCTCGATCACCCAGTTTCTCAACGCTCCATCAGGCGCGACGACCGCGAAAACCCATGCGCCCTTGCGCCATGCGAAGATGCTCTCTCCACTCTCCGTAGAAGAAATGGGTTTGCGGACGAAGGGATTGGCCCCGATCAGGACTCTCTGGTTTGTTAAGGGCATCAAGGGCAATGTCTACTACAGCTTCAGTCTTCAGATCTCCCCCCTCCCCCCGACTGTTGAAGTCCTCCTTGACATCCGCCAGACCATCGTCGGGCGGATTGCGCTGAGTTAGGTCCTGGGGGGTGGACATGGAGGTCCAGCCAACGCTGGTGGGGCGATTTCCAGGGTCGGGGTGAAAGACTTTAGCAAGCACGTCCTTTCCTCTCACTGAGGGAGGAGGTGGTAGCCGGCGGCGATGCCGAGCTCATCAAGGGCTATCCGTGCGCCTCCTGTGGGGCGTCCCTCGAGTTCGCCCCCGGCACCACTTCCATGGAGTGTCCCTACTGCGGGGCACAGAATGAGATCGACATCGATCTCAGCGAGATCGAGGAACACGATCTCGAGGAATTGCCTCTCCTCCCGGCGACCACGGACCGCGGAATGGGGGTCGAGCAGCGCCACTTCCGGTGTGAGAGATGCGGCGCTCTGCAGGCGATGGAGCCTGGGGCAATCGCCGTCGAGTGTGCCTACTGCGGGTCTCCCGCCATCGTC
>JBHIBK010000520.1:0-1574 GCA_046759065.1 Thermoplasmata archaeon
GGGAAGGTCCGTTCTCATAAGCCAATTATGTTCAAAGTGAGCCCCCTGTCAACTCTATGTGGGCTTTCCCTCTTTCCGCCCTTGCTCAGTAGTGTGGACCCGGCTACATAAAACGGCCCATCCCTGGGAAGAAACTTCGCCCCATCCAGGAAGCGCGGGTAGGAAGAAGAAAGCAGGGCGCTGAGGCCCTGCTTCTGCTTGATTAAGTGGGCTACGGGGACTACTCGCTACCCTCTCCCATCGGCGGGACAACACCGAGCTGCTGCAGCAAGCCCAGAGCGTTCCAGGCCCACCACAGCTCCGCGATCTTGCCATCAGCAAAGCGATAGATGGTAACGCCGATCCACGTCGCCTGCTTGCCGGTCGCTGGCATGCCCATGAGTTCGCCCTTATTTGTGCCGGTCGCCGTCCAGCGCTGGACCACCTTGTCGCCTTCTGCGATCATACTATCAATGGTGGAGTGGAGATCGGGGAAGGCTGTGAGATAGATGGTGATCCCTTGTTTCATGGCATTGAGACCATGCCCAACGACGTGCTCAGTGGTGGCCTCGTGACTCACGACATCGGCGCCCATGATCTCGTCCAGCACGTCCAACTCCCGCTGGTTCCAGACCTCATCAGTGTAGCGCATGGCGATTGCCTTGTTGGCCTCCGGCATGCCGGGGTCGCCTGTGATCGGCGACGGCTCACTCCAGGTGAAGTCAGTGCGACCCATGGCCGGCACCACCCCCAGTTGCTGGAGCAAACCAAGAGCGTCCCAGTAGTTCCACTCTTCGACCGCCCTGTCGTTCGCAATGCGAGAGAAGGTCACGCCCATCGATGTGGTCTGCTTGCCGGTCGCCGGAATGCCCATCAGCTCGCCGCGATGCGTCCCGGAGGACGTCCAGTGGGTCGCCACTAGATCGCCTTCACTGACCTGGTCGTCAACGGTGAAGCGAAGGTCCGGGAAGGCACTGCGGTACAGGTTGAAGAGCTGCTTGTAGGCCTCAACACCGCGGAAGTCCCCGGCCACATCGTGCATTATGTAGTCAGGAGCGATGAGCTCCTCCAGGATGCTCAGGTCCCCCTGGCTCCACATCTCCAACAATCCACGGCGCAGAATGGCCTTGTTTCCTTCTGTTGACATCGGATATCCTCCTTCTGGCTTGTGATTACTCAGGATGACCAACCTCTACTTATCAGAACACCGGGCCGACTCAGTGGTTACGCAGCTTCTCAATCCGCTTGAACGCCGAGTGTTGAGGGGGATGTGGAAGTTCTCCTTACCTACGGACGTAACTTCTCGAGTGACCAAGCCCTCAGCGTGATGCATCTGCCCCTCAGCTTCCGATTATGCCGCCTAATCGGAAGCTAATTATGTCTAACTTCGACTCCCTGTCAACTCGAATCTCTTGGCGCGTTGAGAGACCACCAGAGCGATTCTGGATCAAGTCGACAGGAATTCCCTGGTTTCCACCAGGATCGATCCTGGGGCCAGTTTTACAATTCATCATTGGTTCTCCTGCACTTTTGGTGATGAGGGAGACGTACGATTGCGCCAGCCTCGATCTGCTCCACCAGTGGGGACTACACAC
>JBHIBK010000521.1:0-1569 GCA_046759065.1 Thermoplasmata archaeon
GACATACTTGACGATCTCCTCCTCCCCCTTCGCTCGAATCGACTGCCACACCTGGCGAGAGGAGCAATGTCGCCACAGGTGTTCCGAGAGGAGGGGGATCATTATGGGAGCGGAGGCGATTCGCTCTGACAGCCGGACCTCGAAAGGTTCTTTCAGATGCCGACGGACGAGATTCTCGAAATGTTTGTTGTCTAGATCCCCCTCAATACGCGCTGAGCCGTCCTCCCGCATGACATCGTGGAAGGGCGAGAAGATGAAGTGGGTGTTTCTGGCGGGAAGGGCCTCGACCTCTTCCACCAGGTCCAGGTCCTTGGCAGTCTTCCAGTATTCCTCGAAGGCATTGAACTCCGACCCAGGAACCCAGTAGCCCTGACTCAGGAAGGGATGTCCGTCGAGCCCGACCTCAACGAGGAATGAGTGTCCAAAGGGGATGCCCGCCAGTATGGAAGGGCTTCGCGGGCTTCTCATCCGCACGTAGACATCGGCAAGATCGAGGTGGTTCATGCGGGGATAGGGGAAGTACGTGAGTCCGACCTGCTCCCTGAGCAACGAGAACCAGCGGTAGATGGTCATGACGCTCACGGGGTCGCCATCGAGGCGGAAAGACTCAGCAATCTCGGGCGGGGAAAGCCACGCTTGCTTCCTCGTGAGGAATGACAGGAGCTGCAGAATCCGTGGGGAGAACAGGTGCACACTCCTACGACGTCGTCCCGAGTATTTACTGCGCAACTAACATCTCCCCTAGGCGGGATGTGACGAAAACTAATTAAAGGTGTTTGCGGAAACGCGACTTCCCTCACGCAGATTGATAGAACGGTTAGATATCGCACAGACTCTTTTGACTCCAGGAGGGTTGTGATATGGACAACATTCCTAGAAAAGCCAGCAGCATCGGACTTGTCCTGGTGCTCATGGCAACGATGTTTGTGAGCTTTCCGTTTGTTAGTGCGCCGCCGGCGGACAAATGCGAACCTTGGCCTGAGTGCAAGGATGGTGGCGAGGAACCGCCGGCGGATCCGGCAATCGCATTCATAAATGATGAGAAGATCCGCGGCGACGCGAGTGAGAAGCTCATGGTGATGAACGCTGACGGTTCGAATCAGGTGGTGATATACTCCCAGGAGTATCACAAGTTCTCTGGTAGTCCCTCGTGGTCCCCCGACGGAAATAGCATCGCTTGGTGCGGTTACACGTACACTCCCAACGTTCCCGGCAAGGACTATGGGGTCTGGAGAATCGACGTTGAAATCATCGATGGCGTGCCTCAAGGTTCCAACCTGCAACAGCTCGTGAGCCTGAGCGAATACGGGTCCTACTATCGCGCCTCTTGGTCACCATTGGGAGACGAGATCGCCTACTTCGTTCGTCTGTACGATCCAAATGCGTGGAAAATTGATGCCGTTCCAGCCGCAGGAGGGACTCCCTACAACATCTACACGGCTCCTGAAGGACACGCATTGGACCCTGGAACTACCTGGAGTTCGGACGGCACCCGGCTAGCAGTCGAAGGTGGTGAAGTAGCTGCTGGAGATGAAGGTAGGAGTACGATGATTATCGAACGGGCGACTG
>JBHIBK010000522.1:0-1568 GCA_046759065.1 Thermoplasmata archaeon
CCCTCCAAAGCATAGGCTACGAGTACGTACCCGAGTATGAAGACGAGCTTCCGGAAAGGCGGTATTTCCACAAGGGTCCTCCAGAAGCACACAGACATCTACACATGGTTGAAGTGACAAGCGACTTCTGGGAGCGGCACCTACTGTTTCGCGATTTCCTGCGGGCTCACCGCGAGGTGGTTCAGGAGTACTCCGAACTGAAGAAGAGACTGGCGGTGAAGCACGGTTCCGATCACGAAGGCTACACAGACGCGAAGACGGAATTCATAGAATCCGTGGTCGACGAGGTTCGCATCGCGAGCGAAGAACAAGGTAAACAGAAATAAAGACCTTGCCATAGCTCATGGAACCCTCTAGTTGCTCCGAACGACGAAAGACCCTCGTCAACCACGGCAGGTAGTAGTCCGGGGAGCGGATCCCCACACCGCCCGTTGATTTCTAGTAGCCTAAGGATCTATCATAGTGGTCTTAGACGAGGAGGATAGAGAGTGTCAGGGCCATCAGAAGAAGTTAGAAAGGAAGTAACCGAGCTTCTCAGCGACCTGATAAGGATCGACACTACGAACCCACCTGGAAACGAGACACCGGCGGCCGAACTCGTTGCCGACAAGCTGTCGGATGAGGGCTTGAAGCCGGAGATACTGGAGTCTGAGGACGGAAGGGGAAGTGTGGTAGCCCGCATCGAGGGCAGGGGTGGGAGGCTCAGCCTCCTTCTTCTATCTCACCTAGATGTTGTGGTTGCTGATCCTTCGCGGTGGAGCGTCCACCCCTTCTCAGGAGATGTCAAGGATGGATTCGTCTGGGGCCGGGGGGCTCTGGACATGAAGGGCATGGTGGCCATCGAGGTCGCCGTCATGTCACTTCTGGCGAGGAGAGGGGTCAGGCCTCGGGGCGACGTGCTGTTCGCCTCCGTGGCGGACGAGGAGAAGGGTGGTCGGGCCGGTGCAGGCTGGCTCGTCGAGAACCACTTGGAAAAGGTCAAGGCCGATTACGTCATCAACGAGGGCGGCGGCTTCTCGATTCCTGTAGATGGGAAGCATGTCTTTCTGGTGCAGACGGCTGAGAAGGGGATAATGTGGATGAGGATCAGGGCAAGAGGCAGCCCCGGTCACGCGTCCATGCCTGGCATAGGAGACAACGCGATCCTCAGGATGGCCTCTGTCATCCAACATCTCGGAACCCACCGAACACCCATCAAGGTGATCCCCGTCGTCAAGCTATTCATCGAAACCCTCTCCGAGGAGCGGGGAGGAAGGCTGGCCGGCAAGCTCGTCACTAGTCCTCTCTTCGTCGACAGACTCTTGAACAGCATGTCAAAGGACAGCAAGGGGGTGGTGGAGGCGATCCGCGCTATGTTGCGAACTACGATGGCGCCTACGATGGTTCGGGGCGGCGTCAAGGAGAACGTCATACCGTCCGAGTGCGAGGCTGTCGTGGACTGTAGAATACTGCCGGGCCAGAGCAAGAAGAGCCTGTTGGAGGAGGTAGATAAGGCCTTGGAGGGCATTGAGAAGCTGGAGATCGATTTCCTACAGGAGAGCCTTCCCTCGGAGTCGCCCTTCGACACC
>JBHIBK010000523.1:0-1567 GCA_046759065.1 Thermoplasmata archaeon
AACGGAGCGTGAGGGATGCCATCGCGCACTGCACGAACGCCCACTGGAAGCCACCTCGTAATTGCATCGTGGTTACTACCGACATATGCTATAATTGCGGACATGAGAAAGCTGACCACGAAGGAAATCATTTGGCTAGCGGGCTGGCTAGAGGGAGAGGGAGCCTTCGGGTATTGGAGGGTCGGGAACAAATATCGTTATCCTTGCATCAGCGCCAGCACGACGGACAAAGACACGGCGATTCGAGTGGCGAGAGTCATGGGCGAAAAGCCAAGGCGGAGGATAAAGGTACCGCACAAGCCGCTTTGGACGATCAGGAGCGTAGCGGCGCAGGGATGGATGATGACACTTTATCCGCTCCTATCAGCGCGGAGAAGGTCAACGATCCGGCAGACTCTTCTCAGATGGAAGAGAGCAAAGCGAGGGAACCAGGTAGCGGGAACGATCTTCCTGAAATGGCGAGACAATGCAAAGCGTGTTCGACATGTTCGGGCTTCTCTCCAAAGACGGCGGTGGAAGCGCGATCCATTGTCTATGTGAGCCAAGGTGAATATGCTACCTACTGCCTTACTGGAATCGACCACGACTTCTCGGGGTGGAGAGGATACATTCTCCCTTATAGTCCTCCCGCCTTCGGGCCAAGAAAACCATTTTCGTCAATTTGGACGCCACAGCGAAACGAAGATAAAGTCCTTGTTACGTTCCACCTTGCATACCTCTTTAGAGATGCAGACGCGGAGCCTATCGCTGGGGCTGATTGGGCAAAGATCCCCCTCATCGTTAGCGGCGACTGGCCGGAACCATATCCCGGCCACGAAGAGGACCCGACAAAGTTAAAATGGGTTTCAGGGTCCGCATTTGACACGGAATACACGGAACCAGGGCAACTCGTTCGATTCAGTCTTGCAACCCCTCAACGAGAAGTATTTGTGATTGAGTGGGAAGATATGATACGATGGAGGGGTGAAGAAGAGATTAAGTTCATCGTATCTCAAGCGACGTCGCCTGTTCCCGTGCATCCGATGTGGCCGTCCGAGAACTCATGGTGCCAAGAAACGGAAGCTATGTCTCGACTGTTACCGGAAGGACTTCGCAACATGGGCCAGGAAGCCGAAGCTCGATCCCCGGTGTTCTCACAAACAGGTGTACAAATCGGGTCGGTGCCACGAGTGCTTCAAGAAGTTTCATCGGAAGCGGGAGTTCCGTCGCCGTCTCGCCAAATTGGACATGACCGCATCTCAGTTCTGGGCTATGGCTCGGTCCCAATCTCATCGTTGCTTGGTATGCAGGAAACGAAAAGACCTTGTGCCCGATCACGATCACAGGACTGGCCATATTCGGGGGCTACTTTGTTCGCGGTGCAACCTGGGCCTTGGCTTGTTCGAAGACAACTCGACCTGGCTCGTTTCGGCAGCATCGTACCTCTCCACCTCATCATGCATAACGTAGGAGCAGACATTGGCTATCTCGGACGAATCCTTCCCCCAGGAACAGTTTTCTCGCTCGACGACTCCCTCCTCATCCATGCGGTCCTCTGGACGGGAGCAGCGGCGAGCCAGGAGGGAGA
>JBHIBK010000524.1:0-1565 GCA_046759065.1 Thermoplasmata archaeon
GCCTCCGAGGCCCTCCAGGAAGGGCTCCAGGATGAGGGCGGTCACGCCCGCCGCTCCTTCAACGAAGGCGGGATGCTTTATATCGCCCGAGGGCATCCGCAACGACAGTGCAGCGGGTGATTTGAATGGGAACGGAGGAGGCCTGGAGGTCGCTGTGCCTCGTCATGCATCCGACTCGCAGCGAGATAATCGAGAAGCTCGCGGAACGGGAGATGCTCCTTCCGGACCTCGAGCGGGAGACGGGGAAATCCCGGAGCACTATCTCCTACCACCTCGACGTCCTTGAAAGGGAGGGCATTGTCGAGTCCGACTACCGCGTCATGGAGGATTGGAGGACTCGCGGCAAGTTCGGCAAGGTCTATCGCGCCAAGAAGGACATCCTCGAGGAGCACCTGCGGGCGGTCCAGGAGCACATCGAGCGCCTCGGGCAGAAATGCCGCTAAATCATGTAGATGCTGTCCTTGTACTGCTTCGTGACCACGTCATGCCGCATCTCTTCTGGCTCCGCCTTGATGGTCAGGCTGCAGTCATTCTACCCATTTCGGACGGGGTCCCCCGATAGTCCTGGCATTACGGTATCGAGAAAGCAACGACATTCCTCCTCGAATTGCGCGGACAATACCTCTTGATTTCTCTCATCCGTCAAACAAGAGTAAAATAGAGATCCCTCCTGTATGCGTCCGAAGACCCAGATTCTAGGAGAAGGTGGTATGATGACAGAGAAGACGACAATATCGGTCATCAAGGCCGATGTGGGCGGTTGGCCGGGGCATTCAAAGGTGCACCCGGCTCTGATAGAGATTGGACAGAAGTCGCTGGAGGCGGGAAAGAACGACGGCATCATCAACGATTTCCACGTGACGAACTGCGGGGACGACCTGGAGCTGATAATGACCCATCACAGGGGCGTGGACTCCGAGGGCGTTCACGAACTGGCATGGAAGACCTTCGAGAAGGGGACAGAGAAGGCCAGAGAGCTCGGATTGTACGGTGCGGGGCAGGACATGCTGTCCGAAGCCTTCTCCGGGAACGTGCGAGGCCTGGGTCCCGGAATCGCCGAGATGGAGATCACCGAGCGGGAGGCGGAACCCGTGGTCGTGTTCATGATGGACAAGACCGAACCCGGCGCCTTCAATCTGCCGATCTTCAGGGCGTTCGCCGATCCCTTCAACACAGCGGGCCTCGTCATAGACCCGTCGCTGAACGAGGGCTTCATCTTCGAGGTCTGGGACATAAAGGAGGAGAAGAGGGTATCGATGGGCACCCCAGACGAGATGTATCATCTGCTCGCCCTGATAGGCGCAAAGGAGCGGTTCGTGATCAAGCGAGTGTTCCCAAAGCCAGAGCATCCGAAACTGGGGGACAAGAGTGACGAACCAGTGGCAGCGGTCTCGACGGAGAAGCTGTACCAGATAGCCGGGGAATACGTGGGCAATGACGATCCCGTTGGGATCGTGCGGGCCCAGTCCGGGCTTCCGGCGCTCGGTGAGGTGCTGGAGGCGTTCGCCTTCCCGTACCTCGTGTCCGGCTGGATGCGAGGGTCGCACAACGGACCGTTGATGACA
>JBHIBK010000525.1:0-1564 GCA_046759065.1 Thermoplasmata archaeon
AGAATCTTTCCTTATGGGCGAGCAAGCGCGTCAGAAGAAACCGGTCTGAAAACACTGCCGCCCGACAGGAACACCAGTCCTGTCTCATATTTACTCAAAGGCTAATCACATTGTATCAGAGGCTCATCCCTTTAGCAATAAGGGTTTTCTTAAAAATCGAGACATCGCCCAATCTTTAAGGAAACTTATCGTCAAGCGTGGCATTAGGGCGACAAAACGAAAACTCTCTCCGAAAGATATGAGAGAAAGCATAAATGAAGAATGCAGAACTCCGTGAGAAAACGGAGAGAGTTTTCGTTGGCATATTCCTTTTTACTGAGAGGGCCGCCCGGACCAATTGTGTTTGACAAAATCCTTGAACGATGATATACTGACAGATGGCGGCAGGCCTCGCGTAAATCGAAGTCCGTAGCGAAGGGGGGAAGGGAAGCGCCTCACATCTAAGTGTGGGGTTAAGGAGGTGAGAAATGCGAACCAGGAAGGATTTGGTTATGGCGGTCGCTGTCGCCTTTTTGGCAGGCGTTGTTGTTGCTTGCGCCCCGCCAGCGGCTCCAGCGCCCGTTGAGGTCACAAGGATCGTCGAGGTCACCAAGGAGGTCCCCGTTGAGGTCACAGTGGAGGTCCCTGTAGAGAAGAAGGTGAAGGCCGCCTGGATCTACGTCGGCCCCATCGGGGACTATGGATGGAGCCACGCCCACGAGCAGGGACGCTTGTACGTCCAGGAGAAGTTCCCCTGGCTTGAGGCCCTGCCTCCTGCAGAAGCCGTCCCGGAGGCCGACGTCGATCGCTACATTGAGAGGTTCATCGTCGAGGAGGGAGCGGACGTGGTCTTCACCACCAGCTTCGGCTTCATGGACGCCACCATAGAGGCTGGGGAGAAGCATCCCGACAGAATCCTCTTCCACTGCTCTGGCTACAAGAGGGCGCCCAATGTGGGCACTTACTTCGCCGAGTTCCATCAGCTTTACTACCTGAACGGGCTCATGGCCGGGGCGCTGACCAAGACGGGCAAGGTCGGTTACGTGGCTGCTCACCCCATACCGGAGGTGGTGAGGCACATCAACGCCTATGCCCTGGGCGTCAAGGAGGTCAACCCCGAGGCGACGGTGCACGTGCGCTGGCTCTTCGCCTGGTACGACCCGGCCAAGGCAAGGGAGGCAGCCGAGTCCCTAATCGCGGAGGGATGCGACGTCCTCGCCTTCACCGAGGACTCCCCCACCGTCATCGAGGTGGGCCAGGAGTACGTTGAGAAGGGGCAGCCGGTCTACACCTTCAGCCACTATAGCCCCATGCAGAAGTTCGGCCCCGACTCCTGCGTAAGCGGCCAGCTCGTCCACTGGGAGGTCCTCTACGAGGACATCCTGGCCAGGATCTACTCGGGGGCTTATACCACCGAGAACCTAGCGGACGTGGACTACTGGTGGATGCTGAAGGAGGGGGCATGCGAGCTGGGAGGGGAGTTCGGCGTTCCCATCAACCCCAAGTTTGAGGCTCCCCTCAAGGAGAAGAAGGTGACGGACCCGGTGCTGGGCGAGATAAGCGTATACGATCTGGTGATGACAAG
>JBHIBK010000526.1:0-1540 GCA_046759065.1 Thermoplasmata archaeon
TCTTTCGGAAAATCAGAAGCGACATGTCCCTGATCCTCTGATCAACCTCCTCCAAGCCCAGCAGGGATCCTTCAGCCGTCATGTCCCCGAGATCACAGGTCGGCTTATCCTCATGACACCTTATCAATCCCAAATCACATCTGGATGCCTCCAAGGGTTGTGAAGAGATTCACTCAGCTGTCTGAAGTCCTGTGGGATGTTGCGCACGATCTAGCTTAGACAGCAGTCCCTGGTTAGAGATTCCTGGTCTGGTATCTCCGCCCCTTCCAGGCGACCTCCATTCCGAGCAGTCCCCGAGCCGCCGACTCCAAGAGAATGATGAGATAGAGAGTCACGGACATCGGGAAGAGGGGGAGATATTTCAGATCGGCTTTGACGCCCACGTAAACGCCGCCTATCCGGCCGTAGACTATGAGACTCATCAACCCGCCCCACAGCAACAGCGGATTCAATCCCTCGGAAGGGAACGAGAAGATTCCTGCGAAGAGGAGGAGGTAAGGGAGCAGGAGAAAGATGAAGACAGAGAAAATCCCGGATACTGCTCTCGTCAGCTTGTCTCCCATGACGGCGAAGGAGTTCTTTACCCAGCCCTCCCAGAGGTCTCGCAGGTTGCTGTACATCCGAGTCTGCAGAGCGTTAGGAGCGCTGAGAACCCTGAGCCGAAACCCCGCCTTCTTGACTCGTTCGGCCAGCTTATAGTCCTCGTCCACCCGGTTCCTGACGGCTTCGTGGCCTCCGATCCTCCGGTACGTCTCCCGTCGGAACAGCATGTACTGACCGTTTCCAACCCACTTCTCTTTCTCGTCTCTGTTGACGTCGTTACCACCCGTGAAAAGAAAGATCGAGTGGGCTATGGTGGGCAGCATCAGCTTCTCCCAGAAACCCTTCATCACGAGCCCCGGATAGAGGCTCAACATTTCCACTCTGTTGTTCAGAACGTAGTTCACCGAAGACCTCAGGCTGTCCCGGCTGTGAACTGTGTCGCCGTCCGAAAACAGGAGAAGTTCTCCTCTGCACCGTTGGGATCCGAGGTGGCACGCCCAGTTCTTGCCCACCCACCCCTCCAGAAGCTTCCCCTCATCCAAGATCTCGATGTCTTCTGAATATCGTTCTAGGACATCTCTGGTTCCGTCCGTGGAGCCCCCATCGACAACGAGGATCTCCTTGTCGGCATAGTCCAACTCGATCAGGGACGTTATACAGCTTTCAACTGTTTCCACTTCGTCACGCACCGGAACCACTATTGAAACAGAGGGCTCCTCCACGAGCTTCACCGTCTGCGTGGGAAGAGAAGGAAAGGTCGCAAACCTGTGCAGAAAGACGGCACTCAGGACTAATAGTAGTAGCGTAAGGACAGCTAGCGCTACTGTGAGGAGCGTCTCCAACGGGGTTCACTATTCCGCCATCCGGCGAAGAGGACGGGCCTCTTCATAGACATGGGCCTAGGCAGATCTCTAGTGAGAGACTCCTTAAATCGCCTATCAACCACCTTTGAGTGTATGACTATCACGGGCCTACACCTCCTCCTCACCTATCAGTG
>JBHIBK010000527.1:0-1523 GCA_046759065.1 Thermoplasmata archaeon
GTATGTTGAGGACAACTATGTGGCTCTCGGAGATCCGGAGGAGGGATTGATGATTATGCCGTGCGGTCCACCTGGTTGGCATCAACAGTGAAGCATCCGTGAAGCCAGTTTCATTGAAATGACTGCAGAGCGAGGGGAGGGTTAAGCAGTCGAGGTGCGCTTTGGTTGTTGGCGCTCCTGTGATTCGTCCATCGGGGCATCCCTATTGCCTGGGGGCTTCTAGCCGTTTGTCGTCGATGTGAATGTTGGAGGATTCGAGAGGAACGCGCAAAGAGATCGATGGAGGCTGGGGAGACAACAGAAACCGAACTGGGCGGAAGCCGTCGAACGCACAGGGCCCTACACGCTGTGTTCCCGCTCACACACTACCTTACGGCTTGTACCACACTCGAATGATGTGTAGTACTGCACATCTTGCCAATTCCATGTCAGGCTTGTGTGCAGAGAAGGTTCATCGACGAGTCAGCGTTGGCTTGCCTCTTCTCCTATGACATACACGTAGACTGTCCTGCTCCTGGGATGGGTCTCGGTCTCGATCCAGAATATGCTCTGCCAGGTTCCCAGGTCGAGTCTACCGTCTCGCACCGGCACAACTTTGCTGGGGGCAACGAAGAGAGATCGGAGGTGGGCCGGCGCATTGCCCGAGTGGTGATAAGCCCCCCTTGTGGGAATTAGTCTGGCGATCAACTCCTTGACGTCTTCCAGCAGTCTCGACTCGTACTCCGTCATCGCTATCACTCCGGTGGCGTGTCCCGCAAATATCAGGGCTATCCCATCCCTAATCGTTGAGTTCGCCACAGCCTTCTCAACTTTGTCGGTCAGGTCGTGAAAGTGGTGTTCCCCCCGTGTCTGAAAGGAGAAAGACTCGCTGTAGACCCTCATCTTGATGCCCCAAGGGTTTTGCCGCGGTGCCTATATGAGGGTTCTCAGTCATCGATTGATCGATGGCCTCGAACATCTGCAGGGAGAAGCGTCACACTTGGGACACCCCGCCCCGTATCTCTTCGTTGCCGCTTCTTCCAAATCGACTTCTGTCAGATTGCATAAGCTAGAGAGCCAAGCCAAGACGTCCGCTGCCTCTTCCTGAAGCTGATCCTTCCTTCCTCCCAACATAGCGTCCCCAAGCTCCGCCACCTCCTCGAGCAGCCATACGTAGGTTCCCCAGAGCCCCCTGGAAGCGTCTCTCTCGAAGTATGTCTCACGCATCTTTGCTTGAAACTCGCTGAGCATCATGACCTCATAGATTCCTCCAACGATTGCTGGCCTGCACCTGAAAGGTCCCAGATAAAAGGCCTCTTCTTCCTTACTTTGACAGCGATTCTTCGGTCTTCCATATTCCTGAGATGCCTCCTTATGGTGCCCTGGCATCTCGGGAGGACACTTGAGATCTCAGAGACGCTTGCCGACCCCTTGGTCGCCAACACCTGGATTATGCTGGATCTGGTCTGCAGGCCTCTTTCAATGTTTCTCATCCCTGACAGGTATGCCCTAGCGTCAATGGCTGCTCTGAACCTTTTCACCGC
>JBHIBK010000528.1:0-1522 GCA_046759065.1 Thermoplasmata archaeon
AATGATGTGGAGGTCGATGATTTCCCCGCCAATGCGATGCATGACTATCCCGTCCTGGCGGTGGACGATTCCGAGAACATCTATGTAGCCTGGCGGGACACCAGGAACGGGTTCTCCGACCAGGACATCTATTTCACCGAGTCCGAGGACGGCGGCATCACGTTCGGAGACGGGATAAAGAACGACAACGACATCAAGGTCAACGATGCCCTGTATGACACGGACCAGGAGCTTCCCTCGATGGCTCTCACGCCGGATGGGAGCGTCTGTATAGTGTGGTACGACAACAGGAACTTCGATCACAAGAGGGTGGACATCTACTTCTCGATTTTCCTCGGTGCGGTCCCGGACCTGATAATCACAGGCGGTTCCGTGGACGATATCACCTTCGACCCGCAGAGCCCGCAGGTGGAGGGGACGAACGTAACGATCAACGCGACCATCCACAACATAGGAACCGAGAACGCAACGAACGTCGTCGTAAGGTTCTATGACGGCTCCCTCGACCCGCTGGACCAGATTGGTGGTGACCAGACGATTCCCTTCCTTTTATCGGGAGGAGACGCGTCGGTGTCCATGCAGTGGATGTGTCAAGGCGCGGGCATTCATTCGATCTTCGTTTCGGTGGACCCAGATGATGAGATAATAGAGTGGAATGAGACCAACAATGTCGCGAGCAAGACGTTCATCGTTCTTCCCATCGAGAATCCCGCGAGACCCGAGGACGTGAGCGCTGCGCTCTTCGGCCTCGCGCAGACGGGCGTGATCATTACCTGGACGCTTTCGCTGGACGACAATGCGGGAAGAAATACCGTGGAGAGCTATGACGTCTACCGCGGCTTGGACTACGACTCTGGCGGATCGGGTTATATGTTGATGGGCTCTGTCCCCAATGGGATGAGCAACTTCATGGACCTGACAGGCGGATGGGGCGATACCAACGACTATTTCTATCTGGTCTGCGCCTTCAACTCCACGCTCGGCAGCTCGTGCAGCCTCACTCAGGGCGCCAAGACGAACCTCGAGGTGACGTCGGGTTGGAATCTGGTATCGTTCCCCCTGCTCCTGTGGAGCGCGGACCTGGAGGCGGCCTTCAGGACCATCGACTTCGATATCGTGAGGAGATACGATGCACGATCGTCCTCGTGGAGCTCATTCTTCTCCTCGAAGGACTACAGTCCTCTCCGCAGCGTGGACGTCTCTAGCGGATTCTGGGTTCATTTTCCCGGCAGCGGAAACCTGACCATCGCCGGCCAGGTTCCCCGACAGATCGAGCTGGAGCTCCGGGCGGGATGGAACCTCATCGCTCTCCCTTCGTTCGCCTCCGATCTTCTGTTCTCTGACCTTGCCTTCATGTTCCCGCTCAAGAGGGCCGAGACATTCGATGCGACGAGCCCGCCGCACTTTCTCCGAGAAATGGGCAGCCTCGATGTCTTCGATCCGAAGAGGGGCTACTGGGTGCAATCTCTTGAGGATGTCACAATACTGATCAGCAACTAGCACCATCGGGCCCTGGCTGACG
>JBHIBK010000529.1:0-1522 GCA_046759065.1 Thermoplasmata archaeon
CGTCTTCAAGTTGGGTTCTTCTTCGAAGGTTTTCTTCTGGAACTCAAGCTTCCTTCTAGGCATCTGGCTCACCGATTCTGAGACGCGTCCGATCTCCTCATGAGGGGGATTCAGTACTATTTCACTCGCGATAATTAACCTTTGCTTCGGGCGTGCTAGGATGCGGCCTGCTTTTTGCCGCCCCAGCGGCTGATGACGATGATGAGGATTATCATCATGATTGTCACCATGAGGGCAGTCACAACGAAATATGTCCAGCTCGCCAGCTCCGGTGTCGCTTCCAGATTGACTCCGGCAACGACCAGACCGCCCATGACGACCTCCTTCCACACCAGGGCAATCACGAATCCGAATGCAGTGGCCAATGAGGTCGCGATGGTACGCCTCACCTCCGTTACTGAAAGCTTCCTCTCTTCCTCAGTCATATGCTCACCTCAAAGTCCGGTTAGAACGCTGTGATATTTAGTGTTGCGTTCATCTGCGTTGGCGAAGAAACGGAGCAGGCCCACTTCACGAACCATCGAGCATTGGCGAACTTGCCTACCCTCTGGAGGCGACCATATCAGCTATTTCTGATGGTCCAGATTGTGGTGGAATCGACCTTGACCCAATAGCCCCCGCCTGCTTGAATCCTCTCGACATCACTCAAAACACGAAGACAATGAGGAGTCGCGCTCGGATCGAGCCCTTCAACTCTGCTTGCCCCTGTCTCTGTCTTCAGGTCCGCTATGGCGTAAGACGGGTTGAAGGATGGAAATCCAACGAGGTTCCAACCGTTCTGAAGGCTGATTTGAGTTTCCAGAGGAACGACACCAGCGACGGTGAAGTTGCAGTCCCTCGTAACGTCGACCCAATAAGCCGCGTCATGGCTGACCGAAGAAAGGTCGCCCTTGTAAGCCTTGAAGTCCATGTGCGTTTCCCACTCTCCAATCAGGGAATCGTAGGCCCACACAGAGTCGAATGCAACAGTCTGAAATGCAGCTTCTACGCTCGAATCGGATTGAATGAGCGGGATCGAGAGCAGTTGCCGCCCCGTGGAAAGCGGCATGGTGAACTTCCCCGCTTGGTCGGGAGAGCACCCAATCGAGGAATTGGTGTTGATGGAGCAGACCTGGTAGAAGAAGTTGGAGGGATTCCCTTCGCCGGCGCCAGGGTCGACATACTGAGCGGTGCCACTGGCAACGGAGTCGTGGAGACTGTAACCTACACCGGAAGCGTTGAACACCTCACCGCGATAGATGTTGTAGGCGACGACGTCGTTCTTGCCTGCGCCGTCATCCGCGGATAGTGTCCAGGTCATCCTTACATCCTCAAAACTGGCACCCTGAAGGGAGGCCTGTATGTCCGTGGGCGGTGCAGAGGGAGGCCCTCCGACCATCGAAAAGCTCCCCGATGAGGAGTTCCAGTTCCCCGCAGGGTCAGAGGCCCAGATCGTGAAAAAATAGGCACCCATCTGATCGTAGGTGCGGTTGGAGTAGTATCTGTTCCCGGAAGACAGACTCATGCTGACATTGGCGAAGGA
>JBHIBK010000530.1:0-1521 GCA_046759065.1 Thermoplasmata archaeon
CGTGAAGATCCACATGAAGAGGCCTGTCAGATAGACCCGTGGACCGAGGAGGACGAGCAGGGACGGGAAGAAGTAGAATATGATGTAGAGCAGCGCGAAGACCTTTCCCAGTATGTGGAGCCACCTCACCTTCACGGCGCCCGCCCGATATCGCCCGGGATGGGCCATCTTGAAGCTCATGTAGGACTTGTACTGAGCCGAGAGAAGGAGATAGGTCACTATGAAGATGAGGATGAACAGGATCTGCGGATTCTCGAAGAAGTCGAAGGCGACGAAGACCGTGGAGTCCTTTCCGTGGTCATCATAGTCGAAGCTGGACGTGTATGACAGAATCATCCCGCCGGGCGTTCGTATGACGTGTACGGCACCCATCTCCGAGTCGATGTTCCCGAAGCTGACTGCGCCGAGCAGGTAGTCCGTGTGGTGCATCTCTATCTCGCCATCGTAATAGCTGGGTCCGATGATGTACAGATCGTCGATCATGAAGTCGGCCGAGTTGCCGCTCGGGTCGGACTCGAAGAGGAGCCTGAGATAGAACTCCTTCCCCGCCAGTTGGGACGTCAGATTCAAGCTCACGTCTGTCCAGCTGGAGGTGTTGTTCGAAGTCGTGAGGTTGTGGACCTCGGTCCATGTGACGCCATCCACGCTCGTGAGGAAGGCGAGGTAGTCGCCAGCATCCGCGACGCCTCCGATGTAGGAGAAGTTGAGATGGCATTCGTTTGAGGTGTTCAGGCGAAGCAGATTGGAGTCCATCACCATCCTGGAATCGTTGTCGTACAGCCCCGTGCTGACGTTGCCCGCGTACAGGGTCTCGTTCACCAACGGCCATGGGAAGAACGGGAACGGACCGTAGCTCGTCTCGAAGCGCGTCCCGCTCAGGACGGAGAAGACATCATAGAAGGCCCGCGCGACGGCGATCTCATCCTGCTCGAACGTCTTTCTCGCCTCGTTCGTCTCCATGGTGAACCTGAGTGTCATTCTCAGGCTTCCGACGGTGCTCATGTCCGTGTTCACCAGGCCGCTTGAACTCATTTCGACTCCCGTGTTCGAGTTTCCCTCGTCCAGCGAGAGGCTCTTCATCCTGCCGTACCTGTACTCGGTGCCGAGCGTCCCCGAGGGCGGGTTCTCCAGATAGTCCTGGACATCGAGGGAGTAGCTGAGTGCCTCGTCCGCCTCGATCGTGCCGTCCCCGTCATCGTAGTGGTACAGGATCTTCTCCCTCAGGTCGCGGGCCTCGCCTCCGACGGCCGTGAAGTAGATGTGACCTCCCCCGCCGAGGCTCGTGACACCTATCATTTCCACGTCGGTCGTGACGATTATGCGGGCCGCTTGGGCGGACACGCCAACCAGAAAAGAAAGGACGAACGTCAGCAAAACGGTGATGCAGATCAACTGCTGGAGAGCTCTGTTGTCCATCTAAATCCCCCAATATGAGCCAGAGATAAATAGTTTCCTGAGAGAATATCGCGACGATGAAAAACCTTTTCAAGTCCGGTGCATCATGTTTGGTGGCATGGAGAT
>JBHIBK010000531.1:0-1520 GCA_046759065.1 Thermoplasmata archaeon
ATTCAGATCCCTTGCGAGGGCTCTCCCCTCCAAGTGAAATGGGTTTCCCTTAGAGCATGGGGTTGGCCAAGAGGAAGATGTAGAGAAGGTAGAGACCGGCCCCTATGAGGCCTAGGCCGCCGATTCGGTGCAGCCAGAACGTAAGACGGCCCATTCTTTGGGTTAGGCTCGCTCTCGCCTCTCCTACAAAGAGGGTGATGACCACGAAGACGGCTCCCATTCCGAGGGCGTAGAAGATGAAGGTGCCCACGGCCATCAGGAACCCCTGGACGAGGGAGAATGCTAGCAACGTAAAGAAAAGGGGAGCTGAGCATCCGGAAACGGCGAGGCCGTAGCCGAACCCGAAAGTGTAGAGTCCCGATGCCCCTCCCTTCCCAGCGGACAGATCGCGGATGGCCGCGACTGTGGGGATGGGTATGTCAGCCACCATCAGGACGCCGAAGGCGATTATGGCTATGGCGACCGCTAGTTCGAGGTAGGGGACGTAGCCAAGGAGCACTCCTCCCACCATGGCGACGGCGATCCCGAGCAGGGCCAGGGACGTAATCATCCCCAGTGCCACTGCTAGGCCGGCCGACATGCCTCCTACTTTCCTCTCGCGGGAGCCGACGAGGTAGGAGATGTAGCCGGGCAGGAGAGGGAAGGCGCAGGGGGAGAGGAGGGAGAAGACGCCGAGGGTGAAGGAGAAGGCTAGGTCGGCCACGAGAGCCATCAGACACCACTCAACAAGGGTTCCACGACACCGGCGAGCTCTTCACTCCCCACGATACGGGTTGCCTGGAAGACTATCTCTCCTTCCGCATCAAGCACAACCGTTGTGGGGATCCCGTACACGTTGAACCTCCTGATGACATCGGTGGCCCCTTCGTAGATCAGCAAAGGCCAATCTACTCCGTTTTCCCTCTTGAACTGGGCTACCCTGCTGTCTGTGTCCTGGCTGAACACCCCGAACTCAATGCTGAGCGAGACCAGGACCACCTCGTCTCCGTATTGCCGGAAGAACTCCCTGAGATGCTGGACCTCGACAATGCATGCTGGGCAGTCGGTGTTCATGATGTCCAGAACCACGACCTCTCCTAGCTGGCTGTCGAGGAACTCGGTGAGCTCCTCGTTCAGCGCGAAGGACTCCGACTGCTGCTGGCTGAAGGTCACCACGCCCACGATCACGGCTAAGAGGATGACTCCCGTGGCGAGTGTGAGAGATCTCCTCTGAGTCAACTCCGCTCTACCCACCCTTTCTGAGCCCGGATTTATGAAGCCGCTCAGGAACGATACAAGCAATTCTTGAAACGTTAGAATTGTCCAAGGACCGTCCCTGGTCGCCACTGTGCATCCGACTAGTCTGGCTGACCGAGTTCTCAAGTAATATCTGTCTGCTCTGCGACTTGTATTGAGGAGGGGTCGTAGCCTAGTCCGGTATGGCGACAACAGGTCTCCTGTCGCTAGGGGCTCCAGACGGATAGAAACAGATACCGACCCTTTGGGGATGAGGAGGGTCTGGAGCGGCGAGACCCGTAGGT
>JBHIBK010000532.1:0-1511 GCA_046759065.1 Thermoplasmata archaeon
GACTATCGGATACCTTCCTACCCGCTTGTGACCCTCCTTCTCCAGAAAGGAGAGGAACTCCTCCCTCATCTCCGACAGGGTGAGCGACTTCTTCACGGGGGACTTCCCGATGAAGGAATATTCCGTACAGGGAGCCTCCCCGCAGACATCCGCCTCTCCCGTCGTCCAGAAGAACCGACCGCAGGAAGGGCATTTCCTCCGGGCGAAGCCATTCTCCTGAAAAAAGGCGAGGCGGTAGTCCTCTTCGGGCATCACCTGCAAAATAGATGATATCTCATATAAAGCTAGTGCTGCCGCTGGCGAAGGTGTGGATGCAGCATTCCCGATGTCTAGGCGACAACCTTCCTAGTTCTCTTCATCTCGTTCAGCAGCTCAAGAGCGTCCTTCTCGCTCTCCACTTGGTAGCACTCGAAGTACTTCGCGTCGGGTATATCCCCGGATTGAAAATGCTCGTACAGCCTTGTCCGAAGAGATGGCGTACTTCCGACGTAGCTCACCTTGAAGGATCTGTCCCTAAGGATGTACACGCCCCAGGAATCGGGGACATCCCATATCGCCTTACCGTCGAGATTCCGCGCTTCGAATCTATGTTGGATTACCAATCGACTCCCCCTCGACTCCATCACAAGCTGGCCAGTGTATGGATATGGGAAGATTTATACTTTTCCGTGAGCCAGTATCCTTTTTCGAGGGGGATTGCGAACGTGGAGCTCACACCTACAGGCTTTGTCGAGCCAAGCGCACCATACTTAAATAGCTAGAGCCTAATGGGTCAAACGGGGAAAGAGGATGTCAACTCGAGACGTCGTCTGCCAAGATTGGGGGATTGCGGTTCTCACTTGTGGACTGCTAATTCTCGCATCTGTGTCGATATCGATGAACGCAGGAACGTCCGAAGAAGCGAGAGTTTTTGATGGAAACAGATCGGAGGAACTTCCTGAATTGAACGAGATGGTTACGTTCACAGACATCGCGCTCACCGTCGGTCTCACGGGTGTGGGAGGCAGCTACTACTCGTGGGGAGATTACAGCAACGATGGGTACGAGGATCTTCTCGTTGACGGCAAGAGGCTATTCAGAAACAACGGACCACCAGGATGGAACTTCACGGAAACCACCTCGGAGGCTGGACTGTCAAATTCACCAGGAGTTGGAAACGGCATGTGGGGAGACTTCGACGATGATGGCTTCCTTGACATATATGCGACAGTCTCTCCGTCTATCAACATACTTCCGAGCTGCAACTGGGAGATTGTCAATCCATACTGGGATATCTTGTGGCACAATGATGGGAACGGCACATTCACGAACGTGACAGAGATCGCTGGGACCTACGACATTGACAAGACTGGAGCCGCGGCTTGGGGCGATTATGACGGCGATGGGCTTCTTGACCTCTATGTCGCAGGCTCGGAACTCTTCTACGAATGTCCGCCAGGATCTTATCGTATGTACTTCTTCCAAGATCACCTCTATCACAATGACGGTGGTTTGAACTTCACAGAGGTGAC
>JBHIBK010000533.1:0-1509 GCA_046759065.1 Thermoplasmata archaeon
CGCCGGGAACGACCGGGCAGATACTCGTCATCACGGAGGCCAGGGGACGGACGCTGCTGGACGCCGTGGCGTCCGAGGAGATTTCTAGGGACGCTGTGGTCAAGATTGTCGGTTTTGCTGGAAATGCCGTACGTGTAGAAAGGGTGGGAGGTTGAGGAAATGGCAAACGGGGATTTGGGCGTGGTGTTGCTGGCTGTACTCGGTGTCGTCGGCACCATCATGGCCGTTGTAGGTGTGTACGCCGCGCGGTACAAGAAGGTCCCGCCGGACAAGGCGATGGTGATCTACGGGAAGAAGACCAAGAAGGAGAAGGGGTACCAGGTAATCTCAGGAGGAGCGAAATTCATCCTGCCCATTGTGGAGAGCTACGAGTATCTCCCTCTGGACGTCCGGACCCTTGACGTCTTCGTCAGGGACATCGTGACGGATGTGGAGCAAAGTGGGGCCAAGGTGAACATCGTGGGTGTGGTTCAGGTCAAGATCAGTAGCGACCCCGCCACGTTGGATACCGCGGCTGAGCATCTGCTGCACAAGACCAACGCGGAAATCAACGAGATTGCACTGAAGACCATGGAAGGGCACGTCCGTGGCATCTGCGCGACACTGACGATCGAGGAGATCAACAGCGAACGAGACAAGGTGGCGACTCAGATTCAGAGCCTCGCCGCCAACGACCTGAAGAACATGGGGATCGAGATCCGGTCCTTCGTCATCAAGGAAATCGAAGACGAGCACGGGTACCTTGACGCTCTAGGCGTCAAACGGACGGAGGAGGTCAAGCGGGACGCCCGGATCGGGAAGGCGAACGCGAACCGCGAGGCCACGATAGCAGAGGCCCATGCGGCCCAAGAGGCAGAGCAGGCAAACGCGGGAGCGGAGGCCAAGGTCGCCCTCTTCCATAGAGACCGCGATATCACCCGCCAGAAGGCAGAAACTGAGGTGGAGCTTGAGAGAGCCAACAAGGAGATTGCCTTCAATCTGCAGGACGCCCGACGGCAGCAGGAGCTGATCGTGGAACAGAGAAACATCGACATCCGGGACAAGGAGAAGCGGATCGATATCCAGCGACTTGAAGTGGCCCGTCGGGAGCAGGAGCAGACCGCCGAGCAGGTGGTTCCCGCGAAAGCGATGGCTAACGCCGTTGCCGCGGAGGCGGACGGGGAGAAGCGCCGTTCCATCATCACCGCCGAGGGGGAGAAGGAGCGGGCCATCCTCATCGCGGAGGGGGAGAAGGAGCGCCTAACCCGCACCGCCACGGGTGAGGCTGAGCGAATCCGACAAACGGGCACCGCGGAGGCGGACATCATTCGGCTGAACGGTGAGGCGGAGGCCTACGCCATCAAGGCGAAGGGTCTCGCAGAGGCGGATGCCATGCATGCGAAGGCCGAGGCCTGGGAAAGGTACGGGAAGGCCGCCGTTACGGAGCTCATCGTGGACAAGCTCCCGGAGATCGTCGGGGAGGCTGCCAGGTCCCTGGAGACTACGGAGAAGCTCATCATCATGGGAGAC
>JBHIBK010000534.1:0-1506 GCA_046759065.1 Thermoplasmata archaeon
GTTGCTGGAGAACACGCAGTGGCTTGGCGAGCGGGAGATCAGGAAGGTTCAACTGGCGAGGCTGAGGAGGGTTCTAGGCCATGCCTATAGCACAGTCCCCTATTACCGAGCCGTGTTCCGACAGATCGGCCTTCGGCCAGAAGATGTGAAAGATGTGTCGGATCTAGGCAAGATCCCCCTTCTTACGAGGGACATCCTCCGTTCACGGAACGAGGAGCTGGTCTCGACCACATCTCAGAGGGCTTCCCGTGAGCACACGGGCGGGACAACGTCCACTCCCGTTTCATTCCTTCGTGACAAGTGTGATGGGAGTTGGGGATGGGCTGCTGCTTTGAGAGCGTACTCATGGGCTGGATACGAGACAGGCGACAAGGAAGCACTGGTGTGGGCATCTTCCTCCATCAAACCTCATCCGCTCGGGCCTCTCTATGACAAAGCCAAGAGAACCCTTCTGATAGACATCACCAGCTTCTCCACACAGAAGATGAACCACATCCTTAGGGAGCTAGAGAAGTTTCGCCCGGATTTCATCCGAGGATACAGCAAGGCCGTTCGCGTGCTAGCAGACAATTCTCTCGAAGGGGGTCGAGATCTGGAAGCAAGGGGGGTCATATCCACCGCCAACATGCTCTACGAGTTACACCGGAAGGTGATCAGTCGGGCCTTCCGATGCCCGGTCTTCGATTTCTATGGATCCCGGGAGGTCATGACGATAGCTGCCGAGTGTGAGGAACACGAGGGGCTTCACGTAACCGCGGAGAACATGGTGTTGGAGGTCGTTCGCGATGGCGAGAGCGCATCTCCGGGCGAGGTGGGCTCTCTGGTCGTGACGAACTTGACCAACTACT
Source organism: Thermoplasmata archaeon (assembly GCA_046759065.1). Classification (GTDB taxonomy): domain Archaea; phylum Thermoplasmatota; class Thermoplasmata; order RBG-16-68-12; family JAGMCJ01; genus JAGMCJ01. Next base: position 849 of record JBHIBK010000534.1, read on the forward strand.
CGATGCCCCTGATAAGATACGAGATAGGGGATCTCGGCAGATTTGCGTCTTCTCTCTGTTCTTGCGGGAGGGGTCTCCCTCTCTTGGAGTCCTTGGAGGGAAGGGAGTACGAGTACATCGTCAACAGCGACGGATCCTACACCTATCTCAGGGACCTGGAAACGTTCTTCGGAGAGCTCCCCGTGAAGGACTTCCAGGTTGTGCTTGAAGGTCCGGACCTGATCACAGTCAACATCGTTGAGGGGGAAGCATACTCAGAGGAGCACGACAGGTTCATCAAGGCCAACCTGAAGTGGTCTGGCAGATCCAAGGTGGAGATACGTAGGGTCACCGAGATCGGCGACGCTCCCTCAGGAAAGAGGCTAAGAATCTTGAGGCAGCCGTCCTGAGATGGCTGCCAAGGGGAAGAGCTGCAGATCGAATGCCTCGCGCTTTGAGTTCATCCCTGTCACTATCTTGGTGAGCGCAATTTTCGAAATGAAAAGTGTTTCTGCGCGTCAGGTGACTGTCAGCCGTGACTAGGATCGGCATCGTGGGCGGTTCGGGACAGGTCGGGTCTCTCCTGCGCGCAGCACTATCAACGGACTATGTCGTCCGGGTGATCGATGTGATTCCGCCTCAACAGCTCGACGGAGACCGCATGGAATACGTTCACGGC
>JBHIBK010000535.1:0-1504 GCA_046759065.1 Thermoplasmata archaeon
ACTGATTTGACCGAAGAAAAGGACGACATCATTCGGATAGGGTCCTTCCACGAACGTCGTGATTGCCCTGTAGAGCTCAGCGGGGCGGGGAAGCCCAATCGAGGCCGCAACGCATGAGACCGGCCCGTCCGCGCCCACGACGATTCTTCCTTGTACGGGGCCCGCCGACGTCATGACTTCCCCACCTTGAACGGACGTCGCGGACGTATCCAGAAGAAGCTCCGCACCTTCATTCTCAGCGGTCGTGACGAGATTCCTCTCGAACTCCGTCCTGTTCATCATCATCCCCTTGAAGGGAACCACATATCTTCGTCCCGTTGGACTGTATGCGAGGATGCTCTCGAACTCCCGCTGCACAGACCCGTTCACACATCGATGGAGGTCTTCGAGGTCATAGCCTTGCGGGAACATCTCGAGGATTTCTTCGTTTGAGGCAAGGTACTCGCCGCATCTGACGACGGAGCCGATTGACCTCTTCCTCTCCACCACGAGGACATCCAGACCGTACGCTGCACAATACCTCGCCACTGTCAAGCCCGCCGGACCGGCTCCAACAACGATGACGTCGCGCTTGGGCACTCTCACCACATCACGGTGAAAAGCAAAAACCTTTCCTAGTAGCTGCGCTCCAGGATGAAGTCCGTGAGGGCGATGAGCCTATCCTTGAACTTCTCGACGAGCGGGACAGAAAGGCACTCTTTGGCGGTCTCCGCGTACTTGTTCGCCTTCTCCCTTGCCTGCTCCACCGCGCCCGATTCCTTGAGGATACGCAGGGCCTCGGAAACTTCGGATTCCGTCTTCTCTTCTTTGAGGAGAATGGCTCTCAGCTCCTCATCTTCTCTAGAAACACCGTTGCCAAGCGCAAATATCGGAATCAGTGTCATATTGCCCTCGCGAATGTCCGTCCCGATAGGCTTTCCCAGGACATCCTTGGTACCCATCACGTCGAGTATGTCGTCGATGATCTGGAAGCATATCCCAAGGTTGAGTCCGTAGTCAGCGAGAGCCCTTATCTGAGCCTCAGTGCCCCCGCCAAAGATGGCGCCCACCTCCGCGCCGGAGCTTATGGGCATGGCGGTCTTCCGCATGACTATGTCGAGGTAGTCCTCGGACCGAAGGTCTACGTTCCGCAAGTTCCTCAGCTGCTTTATCTCGCCCTCCGCCAGTTTGACGCAGGCGCGCGCGGTAATATTCACCACCCTTTCCGGGAACTTACCGCCGATCTCGAACCCACGTGTGAAAAGGTAGTCCCCCGCGACCAAGGACGTACCAATCCCGAACTTCTTGTACGCCGCTTCCATCCCTCTCCTGAGGGTCCCACCGTCGTTTATGTCGTCGTGGATCAGCGTGGCATTGTGGATGAGTTCCATCGCGGACGCGATCTCTATGGCGTCAGACGGGTCCTCCCCGCCGGCCGCGTAGAAGGCAAGCAGTATGACCGTGGGTCGAATCCTCTTCCCGCCAGAACCAACGACATAGGTCGCGACCTCGGTCAACAGCTCCT
>JBHIBK010000536.1:0-1501 GCA_046759065.1 Thermoplasmata archaeon
CGGCGAGACGGATGGAGCAGGCCCCTCCGAAGGTTGCGCGCCCGCCACCGCCGGAGCCTCGATCAGCGATGCTACCGCCTCATCCAGAGAGTCCTCCATGACCACCCTCTCCCCGGTGGCCAGTATCACCCGCTTCAGCTCGGGGAACCTCACGCCCTCTGCCTGAATGTACACGGGCTCGGCGTACAAAATGCTGGTTCCAAGGGGGATGACCAGCAGGTTGCCTCTGAGGCAGATGGAGCCCTCAGCGCAGCGCAGGGTAAACCATGCGGAGATGTCCTGGTCGTTGTCTATCCTGGCCTCCACCTGCTCCGGGCCATCTATCTGCCGGTCCTTGGGGAAGTTGAAGGCCACCAACTTGCCATAGCTGTCGCCATCGCTGCGGGCCGCCAGCCATCCCACCAGGTTCTGTCTGGTGTTCGGTGTGTAGGGAAGAAGCTGTACGAACTCCTCCCTCTCCTCGCCCGGCAGCCTCATGATAACGTAGTATGGCTCGACGACCTGCAACTCATCGCTTTGGCCGAACTTCTCGTTGGCAAAGGCCCAGAGGTCCTCGTTGTTGTAGAAGTTCTGAGGCTCTCGCATGTGATACTTGATATACTTCTGCGCCTGGACGGCGAAGAAGTCCTGCGGATAGCGCACGTGCTGCTGCAACGATGGGGGCATCTCCTCCTTGGCCGCAAACAGGTCTGGGAAGATTCGGGCGTAGGTCCTGACAATAGGGTCATCGGGGTCCCAGATATGGAAGCGCAGCGTCCCGTTGAAGGCGTCCACCGTAACCTTCACGCTGTTGCGCATGTAGTTAAAGGAGCCCACCTCAAGGTCCTCGAAGAGATCGGAGTAGGGGTACTGGTCGGTCACCGTGTACGCATCCTGTACCCAGAAGAGCTGGCCCTCAGCCGCCACGATGTACGGGTCCTTGTCCAGAAGGAGAAACGGGGCGACGGTCGAGATGCGCTCACGGATATCACGGCGATACTGTATCAGGCTCTCGCCGGTTATCTCCCCGCTGATGAGGATGTTGACGTCGGCAAACTGCCACGCGTAGGCCAACCTTCTGAGGAAAGAGCTGAGCCGCACGCCGCCTGACCCGAAGTAATTGGTGCGGAACAGGTCCCCTACCTCGGTCTGATAGTCCAGCTCGTCGGTGTTGGTCTTGACTATCACATAGTCCAATGTATTCTCGCCGTAGTAGATACGGGGGTTGTCCACCAGGATGTCAGGCTCCGGCGATGACGCTGAGCCTATGGGTATGACTGCGTTGGGGGGAATGTCCTTGGCGAAGAACTCGGGCCTGCCCTCAGGGGTGAAGTCTGTGACAGGACTCATGGCCAGGCCGATGCCGTGGGTGTAGATCAGCTTTGTGTTTACCCATGACTGCGCATCAGCCTCCAGCTTCTCCGGAGCCACCTCCCGCGCCGACAGCAGCACCTGGCGGTACTCGCCATCAATCGTATATCTGTCCACATCGGCATCCTTGAAGTCGTAGTAGGCCCGGATG